>CAMFSS010000292.1 GCA_945983195.1 uncultured Prevotellaceae bacterium
CACTCACCCACTCGCGGGCATCGAATTTCGATGGATAGAATCCGCTTGCCAGCTTCGCATACTCCTTGTAGTTAAGATTGCGGTTTGTCATTGTCCACTCACCTGTAGCAAGCATACTGTAAAGCCCCCAGTGGAGGAAAATGCCGAATTTTGCATCTTGAAACTCCTGTCGCGATTGCAAATTGGCTTCAGTCGGAATGTACGTGGCTCCGGTCAATGCTGTAGACTTGCCGGCTTCTATCGTCTGAGCACTGACAGCGGCGCATGGCTGCATGCAAAGTGCCGGCAGTAATGCAAGATAATAATTCCATTTCATGGCTCTTTATTCTATATATTCGTAACCTATTGATACAATCATGGCAATAACGTCGTCGGGATTGAAATCTCCTTCCACGTGTGCCACTCCGAGTGCCAAATCTACAGTAACTGCCTTCACGCCCTTGACTTTGGCAATATTTTTCTCAACATTGGCTTTGCAGTGATTGCACATCATGCCTTTAATTTTGAATTCTTTCTTCATAGCTGTATGTTTTGTCCTAATTTGATGCTGTAAGTCAATTTTCCGTGCAATAAAGCTCCATGCGAGCAGCAGTGAGAAGATAATGGAACTTGCCATGAAGTGGGCAAAACATAGTCAATTGCAAGTCCAAACAGTATGGCTCCACCCACAATCGACAATAAATAGAGTGCAAGCGAGCGACGGCCGAACACACGTCCCACTACGAGCATCGACATCACATTGGTTGCCGGACCTGCCATAAGAAACACAAGTGCCGCGCCGGGCGACAAGCCCTTCAGCATCAGCGACAGTGCTATGGGAATCGACCCTGTGGCACACACATACATCGGTATGGCAATAAGCAACACTACAAGCATGTTGAGGAGCGGTTTATCGGCAAACATGGCAAAAAAGCCATCGGGCACAAACACCGTAATCAGCGCAGCAATAAGCAATCCGAGGAGCAGCCAACGCCCTACATCTTGCATGATTGTAACAAATCCATACTCCAGAGCAGCAAGCAGTTTACTGCCAAAACCGGTAGCGGTAGCAGCTCCTTCACAGCCACATCCGTCATCATCACCACAGCAGCAATCACTGTCGCAATGGCTATTGGGCGACTGCGCGGCAACCGCTGTATTTTCACCAAATACGCCCACCAATTTTCCACCAATCAATGCAGTGACAAATGCCGCCACTGGGCGCAATATGGCAAATGGCAGCCCAAGCAACGAATAGGTTGCTGCAATGCTGTCGACACCCGTCTGAGGTGTGGCAATAAGGAACGACGTGGAAGCCGCCTCCGATGCTCCGCTCTTCCTTAATGAAACGGTGGTAGGAATCACTCCACACGAGCACAAGGGCAGCGGCACACCTGTCAGGGCAGCTTTCATCACCGACGAAAATCCGCTCCCCGACAAATGCCGTGCGTAAGTGTCGCGAGGCACAAATGCGTGCAGTATGCCTGCTGCAAGGAATCCCAGCAGAAGGTAGGGCGACATGTCATTGAGCAGATTAATTAGTGTAGTGATGTATTCTTCCATAACACAAACGATATTATCCTGTTATAATCTCCGAAAGGCGATGCTCAAGCTCCGTACTCGACAGCTTCAAGTGTATGTTGCCCTTGTGGGCAAGCGAAATGTTTCCGGTTTCCTCGCTCACCACTACGGCAATGGCATCAGTTGCTTGAGCTATTCCGAGTGCCGAGCGGTGGCGAAGTCCTAAGTGGCGAGGAAGGTCGGTATCGTGCGACACCGGGAGAATGCAGCCTGCCGACATTATTCGCATTCCGGCTATAATCATAGCTCCATCGTGCAGCGGACTATTCTTGAAGAAGATGTTTTCAATGAGGCGTGCATTGATTTTTGCTTCGATAATATCACCTGTCCGCGCATAGTCATCAAGGAGCATATTCTGCTGAATCACTATCAGTGCACCGGTTTTCGACTTCGACATATTCATGCAGGCATACACCACAGGCATAATCCACTTCTTGTCCTCCTCATTCTTCGCATGGCGATGGAATATTTTCCTGACAAAACGCCATCGCTTGTGCGAGCCAAGCTCCACAAGAAAGCGTTTTATCTGATCCTGGAATATAATCACCAGAATCAGAAGTCCTATATTCATAAACTTGTCCATGATTGTACCCATGAGCTTCATTCCGATTATCTCGGATATTATCACCCACGACACTATGAATGCCAGCACACCAACGAAAATGTTCAGCGTGCCCGACTCCTTCATGGTTCGGTACACATAGAATAGCAGCGTAGCCACAAGAAATATATCAATGGCATCTTTAATCCCGAAATCCATAATAAAAAGTCATTTTGAAATCAATAATTACATTCTCGATTGCAAGTATATGCGTCTTGTTCAGTATGAGTAGGCACCGGTTGTCGCTGCCACAATCTTTACAGTTTCAACGGCGGCTTTCACGTCGTGTACACGCAAAATGTGCGAGCCTTGCAGTGCTGCCATGGTGTTGAGCACAGTTGTGCCATTGAGTGCTTCCTCCGCAGAAGTGCCAAGCAGACGGTAAATCATCGACTTGCGCGATATTCCCACCAAAATAGGAAAATTCATATTGATAAACTCATTGAGGTTGCGCATCAGTTCATAATTCTGTTCCACGGTTTTGCTGAAGCCAAACCCGGGGTCGATAATTATATCATTCACTCCAAGCAGCCGCAACTTGCACGCTTTTGCCTGCAAATCTTTTATTACATCGGCTGTTACGCACTCATAGTCGGTCAATCGGGTCATTGTTGCCGGAGTGCCGCGCATGTGCATCAGTATGTAAGGCACGTGCAGACTTGCCACCGTGGTAAACATATCGCTGTCGAGGTCGCCGCCCGAATTATCATTTATGATGTGCGCACCACATTCCTCCACGCATCGCCGAGCTACGTCAGCCCTGAATGTGTCCACCGAAACTATCATGTCGGGAGCCTCCTCTGCAATGATTTTAAGCCCGGTGCGCAGTCGCTCCAACTCCTCCTCCGGGCTTATGTCATCAGCCCCGGGGCGCGATGAATAGCCGCCGATGTCAATCATGTCGGCTCCTTCGTCAAGCATCTGCCTCACTCTGCCGCGAATAACAGCCTCGTCAACTCCTCAGCGGCTGCCACTGTAGAACGAGTCGGGAGTCAAATTAAGTATTCCCATCACTTGCGGTCGTTCAATAGTCATTAACCGTCCGCCAATATTTATGCTGTAACTGCAAAATTTTGCCATTCTCACTAAATTCTTCAAATATCAATCTACAAAGCTACACAATTTTCATCACAAATCCAAGCCCTCACCCCACTTTCACACCCACCGCACCGATGCAATTGAGTCCCAATCTGCTGCACCCGCTGCCCAATCAAGGGGGCTTTTATCGCTATATTTCGTGGAAAGTTTAGGCGTAATCGCTTTGAGATATAGTGGATTTTATGTATATTTGCATCATTGATATGAG
>CAMFSS010000293.1 GCA_945983195.1 uncultured Prevotellaceae bacterium
CGTTTACAGTGATATTCTCCTGCAGCGCAATGTGCTGTTGCAGCAAGCTGTCAGTATATGCTGTCTGTGGATTTACCCTAAGTTGAAGCTCTTTAATTGCCATAATTCTAAATTTGTGCTTATTGTGGCACAAAGTTACTGAAAATCGCTGATAATTCATTAATTTTGCACTCGTAAACGAATGTAAACACTGATTATAATGAACAACAAAGAAATAGGTGCTCTCTTCGACCTCGATGGAGTAGTAATAGATACAGAAGGCGTATATAGCCGTTTTTGGGAAGATATTGAGAAGAAATATCCCACCGGAATCCCAGGTTTTGCCGTAAAAATTAAGGGTACTAATCTCACATCAATTATGAGTCACTACACTGATCCCATTGCAAAAGCTGCTGTACTTGATGCACTCGCCGAGTTTGAGAAAACTATGGTATATGAGATTTTCCCCGATGCCGAGCGTTTTCTGAAAGAGCTGAAAGCTGCGGGAGTGCCTTGCGCCATGGTGACGAGTAGCGGTGAAATGAAATTAAGCCGACTTTTTGCGCAGCAACCGCATCTGAAGGGATATTTCGATGCCATAGTGTCGGGAGAAATGGTGAAGCACTCAAAGCCGCATCCTGAGTGCTTTATCAAAGGTGCTGAAATGATTGGCTGTCGGCCGGGGGATTGCGTGGTGTTTGAGGATTCCATTCTTGGAGTGGCATCGGGCAAAGCTGCCGGAGCAAAGGTAGTGGCATTGCCCACCACTTTTCCCGACACAATCCGCACTACCGAAGCCGACCTATTCATAGACTCATTCGCCAACTTCACAGTGGATAATTTTCTCGAACTGCTTAGTGAATAACTAATCTATTGTCGATAAATCAGTCGTTACAATATAAAAAAATTAGTGTCCTGTTGAAATCGGAATGAGATTAACAGGACACTAATGATAATAGGATTGTTAGCAGGCTTTGAAGCTCATGTCGAGGCCTTTGACGGAGTGGGTGAGTGCTCCAACTGAAATGTAGTCGACTCCACACTCGCCATACTGACGCAGAGTGGCAAATGTGATACCGCCCGATGATTCTGTCTCAAACTTGCCGTCGATCAACCGGACAGCCTCGCGAGTGAGGGCAGGAGTGAAATTGTCGAGCATAATGCGGTCGACACCACCAATCTCCATCACCTGACGAAGCTCGTCGAGATTGCGTACTTCAATTTCAATCTTCAATTCAGGATTATTCGCTTTCACATATTCCTGTGCCTTGTGAATGGCATTTGCTATGCCACCGGCAAAGTCGACGTGATTATCCTTCAGCAGAATCATATCGAAAAGACCTATACGATGGTTAACACCACCACCAATCTTCACAGCCTCCTTTTCGAGCATACGCATACCGGGAGTGGTCTTGCGAGTGTCGAGCACGCGGGTTTTCAAGCCTTTCAGTTCAGCCATATACTTTGCTGTGACAGTGGCAATACCGCTCATACGCTGCATAATGTTGAGCATAGTGCGCTCAGTCTGCAAAAGCGACTGTACACGACCTTCGACAACGAAAGCTATGTCGCCCGGCTTGACGTGTGCACCATCGTGAATGAACACAGTTGGCTTCAATTCGGGGTCAAACTTCTTAAACACCTTCATGGCAATGTCGACACCTGCAAGAATACCCTCCTCTTTCACAATGAGCTGCGATTTGCCCATTTCATCGGCAGGAATGCAGCAAAGTGTGGTGCAATCGCCATCACCAATATCCTCGGCAAAAGCCAAGTCGAGCAATTCATCAATAAGTTGATCTTTAGTTTTCATATTTATTCTTTATTAATAATTATTTCATAATTGACAATGCAAAATTACTACATTTTTGATTAACGCGTGCAACCGAGTGGCATTATTCGTGATGATAAGGCTCATGATTTATTATAGTCATGGCACGATAGAGCTGCTCGGTGAAGATAAGGCGAATCATTTCATGGGAAAATGTCATTTTAGAGAGCGACACTTTCTCATTGGCACGAGCATAGACATCATCGGAGAAACCGTAAGGACCACCGACAACGAATACCAACCGACGCGGCACAGATGCCATCTTCTTCTCAATGTAGCGAGAGAACTCCATCGACGTGAACTCACGTCCGTGCTCATCGAGAAGAACCACATAATCGGAGCTATCGAGCGATGCAAGGATATTGACACCTTCCTGCTGCTTCTGCTGCTTTTCGCTGAGACTTTTAGTGTTCTTGGCATCGCCTATATACTGAATATCGAATGACACATAGTGCGACAGACGACGGGTGTATTCATCAATTCCTGCATTAAGGAATGATTTACCGATTTTACCGACAACGGCAAGCGAGATTTTCATAAATCAGAATTTGAAGAATTATCATTATCGGAAACTTCTGCCACCGACGACTCAATTTGCGGAATATCGTCAGGGGCGAGCAGTTGGGGCAGAGGATTTTTGTCGCTCTGCTTTGCACCAAGCTTGATGAGCTTGTTTGCTGTGGTATTGATGCTCGTACCGCCATCGGTTATTTTGTTGCGACCCGATTCGTAGGCTTCTGACACTTTCTTGAGAGCCTTACCCATAGCCTCATACTCTTTCCAGAACTGACCTACACGATTGAGCATTTCGTTGGCAAGTTCGAACACACGTTCATGATTTTGAGCCTGAGCAATCTGAGTCCATGTGAGATTGATGATGCGCAGTGCGGCGAACAGCGTCTGCTCATCGGCGATAAACACATTCTTCTCCATAGAACGACGCCAAAGGTCGGGTTGGGCATTAAGGGCAGTCCAAAGAGCACCGGTGTTAGGAACAAACATAATCACATAGTCCATTTTCACCTTTGGCGATTTTATGTAGGAAGAGTAATCCTTAGAGGACAACTCCTTGACATGCTTTGTGAGGCTGTCGAGATGAAGTTTAAGACAACGCTGACGCTCATCCTCGGTTTCGGCATTGACATAATCAATGAAGGCAGTCAACGATACCTTAGAGTCGATAATTACCTCACGACGCTGATCGAGATGTAGAATGACATCGGGACGCAACATAGAGCCTTCAGCCGACTTCACCACTGAGCCGGAAGCATCTTTGATGGTAGCCTGGGTGTCGTAATGAATACCTTTGGTCAATCCTTGCGATTGCAGCAACTCATCGAGCACGGTTTCGCCCCAGTCGCCTTGTACCTTAGAGCCGTGCTTAAACACACGCGCAAGTTCCTCGGCACTTTTGCGAGCAGCCTCAGACTGCCGCATCATGTGCTCGATGTTCTCTTTCATGGCACTGCTCATTGAAGCCTGACGCAATGTGCTGTCGTCCATAGCCTTCTTCATCTTATCGATAGTCTCACGGAGAGGAACGACTATTTGACCGATATTATTGGTGCTTGTTTCAGCAAATTGCTTTTGGCGTTGGTTTTGCATAGAGTCGGGTGCCGACTGGATGTGAGGCTGGTCGTATGGGAGGG
>CAMFSS010000294.1 GCA_945983195.1 uncultured Prevotellaceae bacterium
CGGTATGCTCGACCGCAATGGTTTGCGCCCTGCCCGCTATCTTATCACTAAAAATAACACCATTGTAGTAGCCTCAGAGATGGGAGTTCTTCCATTTGAGGCTTCGGAAGTGAAAGAAAAAGGTCGTTTGCGTCCCGGCAAGATGCTTATGGTGGATATGGAGAAGGGAGAAGTCTACGACGATGCCCTTCTCAAGGAGAATCTTGCCAATGAGTTCCCCTATCGCGACTGGTTGGCGAAGAATCGCATCAAGCTCGACCAAATCAATAGCGGAAAGAAGGTGAACAATGATGTAGAGGACTATATGCGGCTTCTAAAGACGTTCAATTACCATAAGGAGGAAATTGAGAAGATTATCACACCTATGGTGACTGATGCCAAAGAGCCTGTACATTCCATGGGCAACGATACACCGCTTGCTGTCATGAGCGACATTCCGCAGACGCTGTTCAACTATTTCCGACAGCACTTCGCACAGGTGACCAATCCTCCTATCGACCCGCTTCGTGAGGAGCTTGTGATGAGCCTTGATAGCTATATAGGTGCAATCAAGATGAATCTGCTTGAGCCTACTCCCGACCTATGCAAGATGGTGGAGCTTAACCGCCCGATTCTAACCAATGCCGAACTCGACATACTCTGCAACTTGCGTTACAAAGGATTTAACACCCGCAAGGTGAAGATGGCGTTTGCTGTGAAAGATGGTGCCGACGGACTGCGCAAAGGCTTTGAAAACGTGGGCATTGACGGTGACAACGCCGGCGAGGAGGGTTGGATTTACTGAGTGGTTAGCGATCGCGATGTCGATGCCGACAATGCTCCCATTCCGTCGCTATTGGCAACATCGGCTGTGCACCACCACCTTATTGAGCATAAGAAGCGTGTGCAGACGGCTCTTATCATTGAGACTGCCGATGCTCGCGAAGTTATGCACTTTGCTCTGCTTTCGGGTTATGGTGCAAGCGCAATCAATCCATATTTGGCATTTGCCATTATCGACGACCTTGTGAAGCGCAAGGAGATACAGCTCGACTTCAACACAGCCGTGAAGAATTATATCAAGGCTGTCGACAAGGGATTGCTGAAGATTATGTCGAAAATGGGTATTGCGACCATTACAAGCTATAAGGGTGCGCAGCTTTTTGAGGCTATCGGATTGTCGCAGAGCGTTATCGACGCATATTTTGGAAATACAGTATCAAAAATTGGCGGTGTCGATATTATCGACCTTGCAAAAGATATACTTGCTTCGCACGCCGAAGCATGGTCGGATTGTTTCGACGAGCGTAGCCCTCTTTCACATCTGGGTATGTATTCGTTCCGCAAAAACGGGGAGTTGCATGCTTGGAATCCCGAAACGATAGCGACTCTTCAGATTGCCACTCGCTTGGGAAGCTACAAGAAATTCAAGGAATATACGGCAGCCGTCGACTGCAAGGAAAAGCCGATCTTCATTCGCGATTTCTTCGATTTCAAGAAGGGTAAATCAATACCCGTAGATGAGGTAGAGAGTGTGGAGAGCATAATGCGCCGCTTTGTCACGGGCGCAATGTCGTTTGGAGCCATAAGCAAGGAGGCTCACGAAGCTCTCGGGATTGCCATGAACCGCATAGGTGCCAAAAGCAATACCGGTGAAGGTGGTGAAGATGCAGAGCGTTTCAAGCCCCGCCCCGACGGTGAATCTGCACGCAGTGCCATCAAGCAGGTGGCATCGGGTCGTTTTGGTGTCACTGCCGAATATCTTGTGAATGCTGATGAGATTCAAATTAAGATTGCCCAGGGTGCAAAACCCGGTGAGGGTGGCCAGCTACCCGGTTTTAAGGTTGATAAGGTGATTGCAAAGACTCGCCACTCAATTCCCGGCATATCGCTCATCTCTCCCCCACCTCATCACGATATCTACTCTATTGAGGATCTTGCACAGCTCATTTTCGACCTCAAGAACATTAATCCTGATGCAAAAATCAGTGTCAAGCTTGTGTCGGAGAGTGGTGTAGGTACTATTGCAGCAGGTGTGGCAAAGGCTAAAGCCGACCTAATCATTATCAGTGGTGCGGAAGGTGGAACAGGAGCAAGCCCTGCCAGCTCAATCCGCTATGCCGGACTTCCGTCGGAAATCGGACTTGCCGAAACACAACAGACTCTTGTGCTCAACAACCTGCGCGGACATGTGCGTTTGCAAGTCGACGGACAGTTAAAGACAGGTCGCGACGTGGTGATTCAAGCCATGCTTGGCGCGGAGGAATTCGGCTTTGCTACTTCTGCTCTCATTGTGCTTGGCTGCGTGCTTATGCGCAAGTGCCACATGAATACTTGTCCAGTGGGTGTAGCAACACAGAATGAGGAACTGCGCAAGCGTTTTGCCGGAAAAGCCGACTATCTCGTAAACTTTTTCACATTCCTTGCCCAGGAAATACGTGAGTATCTGGCAGAAATAGGAGTAAGGAAATTCGATGACATTGTAGGACGCAGTGATATGCTCACTGTGAAAGATGACGTCAAAGTGAGCAAAACTGAGCATCTTGATTTCAGCCGTTTGCTTTACTTCCCTGCTGAGAGCGTGACTAATGCTATAATTAACGTCACTGAGCAGGACCATGACATTAAGGCTGTGCTCGACCGTGAGCTAATCAACCGCTCTTATCCTGCAATCTCATCGGGTATGCCTGTGGAGCTTGATTTCCCCATAAAGAATACTAACCGTTCGGTGGGAGCAATGCTTTCGGGAGCAGTAGCAAATAAATACGGTAACGACGGATTGCCCGAAAACACCATATCGTGCACTTTCAAGGGGTCGGCAGGACAGAGTTTCGGGGCGTTCCTCGAACATGGAATATCGTTCCGTCTTGAGGGAGATGCCAATGACTATGTGGGCAAGGGACTATCGGGAGGTAGAATAGTGATTGTTCCGCCATCAGGCTCAACTTTTGCCCCTGAGGAGAACATTATTGCCGGAAACACCATACTTTATGGTGCTACGTCGGGTGAAATGTACATCAACGGACGTGTTGGCGAGCGATTCTGTGTGCGCAACAGCGGTGCTACAGCTGTGGTTGAAGGCGTTGGCGACCATTGCTGCGAGTATATGACCGGCGGACGCACCGTGGTGCTTGGTCCCACAGGGCGCAATTTTGCAGCCGGAATGAGTGGCGGTATTGCATACGTGTGGAATCCGAAGGGCGACTTCGACTACTTCTGTAACATGGAGATGGTGGAGCTGTCGCTCATTGAGGATATGGCTGACAATCGCGAGCTTTACCGCATCATAGGCAACCACTACAAGTACACCCGAAGTGCACTTGCTGCAAAGATGCTCGACAATTGGCAGGAGTATGTCGATCAGTTCATCAAGGTGATACCTTTCGAGTACAAGAAGGTGCTACACGATGAAAAGATGGAAAAGCTGAAACGC
>CAMFSS010000295.1 GCA_945983195.1 uncultured Prevotellaceae bacterium
CATGATACTCGCGGCAACCACGTAGCTTGGCCTGATCTCCTTCTGCATCCCCTCGCCGGGCGTGGCAGTTGCCGAAGTGGGGCTGTCGTCGGTTGTCTGTGTGTCGATTTGAAGCTGCAAATAACGGGCATAGGAGCGACCCATGTAGGCAAGGGCAAATTTCGGACTTGCCTCGATGGCACGCGTGAAGTCGGCAATAGCCTGCTCGGCATTTTTGAGCATCATGAAGTCCATTGCGCGGCCGAAGTAGTCGACCGACCTACGCTGCGAGCCGGATAGCACGCTGTTGTAGTACTCGATGGAGTTGAAGTGTTTGTTGATTTGGTCTTCATAGAGGCGCACTTGTACATTCGACAGTCCGATGGTGAAAGGCAGCAGACGTGAGTCGTTAAGCTCTGTAACCTCCTTGATGTAGTTTGTATTGTCGCGGAGCTTGTCTTCCTGAATGTAATATGAGAGGAAGAACATCGGCTCCGGGTCGATTTTCACGTTGTTGTCCTGGATTCGGCCGCGAGTCTTGTTCTCATATTTGGCTTTCACGCTGTTGTCGGTTTCCACGGTTAGCAGAGTGTTGAACTTGTTCATCACCGCCGATTCGCTCTCCACTTTTTCCACAGCTTCCTCCTCATCGGAGTCGGAAGATTCTGTGATGCGCTTCTTCTGCTTTTGCAGCTCGCGCGAGCGGTTGTAGTCGCGCTCACCGCCAGCCAAGTCGCCCAGTTTACGCTTGCACTCGCTTCGAGCAAAGAGTCCGGCTTCAAAATTAGGATAGCGTTCAAGCACGATGTCGTAGTCGCTGATAGCTTGGCGATACTGTCCGGTCTTGGAGTAGAGTAGGGCACGGTTGTAGCGAGCCAGGAAGTTGTCGGGCTCGCTGCGCAGCACATAGGAGAAATCTTCGATTGCCTTGTTGTTCTCGCTTACCTCGGTGAGCATAAGTCCGCGGTTGAAGTGAGCGGTGACGTTTGTAGGCTCGATGCCGACGGCGTAGTCGTAGTCGGCCATAGCACCGAAGTAGTCATCGAGGTTGTATTTCATGTATGCGCGGTTGATGAAATAGCCGGCGTAGTTTGGTTCAAGCTTTATCGCCTCGTTCATATCTTCAAGCGCGAGGCTGAAGTCTTTGCGGTAGTTCATATTGATTTGAGCGCGCATCACGAAAGCCGAAGCGATGTTACGGCTCAGCTTGAGGCAAGTGTCGATGTCGGCGATGGCTTGCAGCGTATCGCCTTTAGCGAGGCGCAGGTGTGCCCGCCCCAGGTATCCGTTCTCGTATTTGGGATATATTTTTAGCAGCCGTGCGTAAGACTCTTCCGATTTGTCATACTCCTTTATCTCCTCCTCGCACACAGCCTTGTTCATAAGGAACACCTTGTGTTCGGGCATGTGTCGAAGCCCCGTTTCATAGTCGGCAATGGCACCTTGTGGATTGCGGAGCGTCTGTCGGGCAATTCCGCGCACCTGGTAAGCGTCGACGATGAACGGATTTCGCTCGATAGCGAGCGAGCAGTCCTCCTCGGCACCTTTGTAGTCTTCGAGTTCGAGCTTTGCAATCGCGCGGTAGAAATAAGGCTCGGCGAGATAAGGCTTGGCCTTTACCACTTGGTTGAAATATTGGATAGAGAGCAGATAATCCTCGAAATAGAGCGCATTGCGCCCGATGTTCATAACCTGCTGCGTGTTGATTTGCGCTTGAAGCCCTGAAACAGCCATCACGATTATGGCGAAAGCCATTGCCACACGGCGAAATGCGCCACTCCCGACGCTATTTATGTTCTGATTCTGTGCCATACTAAAAAACTGTGCCGCCGTTTCGTGGACAAAAGAATGAAACGGACGAAAAAAATGCCATTGTTCCAAATGATACATTTTGGTCACGCAAATATAGGAATTATCGCCCCGAAAAAATTACTTTTGAGCGATGTTTAACATTAATTAATTGCATTTCAGTATTTTCAAGCACTGATATTAGTGCCAATCAAATAAAAATTACGAAATTTGGCGTTTGAAATGAGTTTAGTGTAAAAATTTAACCCCAAAATCGAAAATGAAAGTATTAAATCTTACAATTCTATCAATTATTGCAATCTTCACACTTTCGTGCAGCACACAGAAAAACAACAGCTCGACTGCGAAGAAAGACTATTCGCGCACATCGCTCGACGGCAAAGGCGATTCGGGCAAAAATAGCGACCAGGGTACCACAATTGTCGGCATCAACGACATAGCACTCCAGCTTGGCGGTGAGTGGAACATAATCAGCGTGGGCAACAAGAAAGTTAACCCTGAGCCACGCGCATATCTGCACTTCGACTTCAAGAACAACCGCCTCTATGGCAACAACGGCTGCAACTACATAAACGGCACATTCACTGCCGATGCCACCAAACTCAACCTCTCGGAGATGATCAGCACGATGATGGCGTGCGAGAATATGGCTACGGAGCGTGCGGTGATGAAGGCTCTTGGTGAAACCGAGTCGTTCAAGCTCACGGAGAAGAATAAGGTGCACTATCTGCAACTGCTCAATGCAAAAGGACACACGCTGATGAAGCTGCGCCGCCAAAACGTAAGCTTCGTCGACGGTGCCTGGACAGTGAAGGAGATTGCCGGTGTGCCCACCGAGGACAAGGAGGTGCGACTTGTGATTGACACCGACCAACTGAAAATACACGGCTGCACAGGCTGCAACATTGTGAATGGAGGAATCTACATCGACACTGCAAAAGACCGCGCAATACAATTCCAGCAGCTGATTTCCACACGCAAGATGTGCCCCAACATGAACACTGAGACTGCTCTGCTTGTGGCACTTGAGGAAACTTGCTTCTGCGAGAAGGTCAACGACAACGAAATAAAGCTGCTCGACGACAAGGGCGATGTGAAGGTGGTCCTCACACGTCTTGAACTCGACACCGACAGATAACCTTAAAACGGCTCACCCCGGCAGCAATTGCTCTTTGCTGCCGGGGTGAGTTTTTTGTAGTGATGCAGGTAGGGCTCCTTCATCATAACTAAACTAAAACAAAAACTAATAAAACAACCTTTGCTACCCTATAAATATATCCTGAAAACGAAATATACCCAAATCTATATCTAAAACAATCGACACGTGGGAATCACTTAACCATAATCGCTTAAAATTTAAGATAAAAGCATAAAAGATGCTTAACCCCAAATCAGTTGAAAGCTGGATAGCCGGGATTTTGCGTGTAGCGACCTTGTGAGAAGTTATACTGTGCCACAGGGATTGGGTAATACTCCTCACCGGCATCAAACTTGGCATCGGAGTAGTAGATGCGTGCATCTTTCTCGGCATTGAAATACGCAGGCAGCACCTATGTTGGAATTCAGCAGCGTCCCAGGGCGCTGTAGCGCTCGCAGGCGAGTTCGAGCGCTGGCCGG
>CAMFSS010000296.1 GCA_945983195.1 uncultured Prevotellaceae bacterium
CGCCGAGCTTGCACCCGGTCCTCTTAATATCCAAGAGCCTCCAGCCAATGATATAAATGCAGATTTCGACACTGCCGATATTGCAGTAGTTCCAGGTGTTGCATTCGACCGTAGTGGAAATCGGCTCGGACGCGGACGCGGATACTACGACCGCTTCCTATCGCGCTTTCCCGGCACAACAATCGGTGTTTGCGCAGATTACCGCCTTGTAGACAACATTCCCGCCGAATCACACGATGTGAAGATGGACTATGTTATCACTCCTTCAACCATTATAAACAACAATGATAGTAACAAAAGACACTAAACTCCACGATGTGGTTATCAATGAGCCTGCAATCATAGCAGTGCTGAGCCGATTCGGCATCACTCTTGGCATTGGCGACAAGTCGGTGCGCCTGGTGTGTGATGAACGTGGCATAAACGCAACTGTCTTTATTGCCGTGAAAAATTCGTTCATCAACGATGAGTATGTTGCTGCTGATGTGTTTTCGTCGAATACAGCCGACACAGCCTCCTTCCTTAAGAATACAGCATCATATTATTCACGCTTCCTCATTCCCAATGTAGAGCAGCACTTTAATTTGCTCATTCGTCGAAACACAGCGGTCAACTCCAACTTGGAGCTGATGCGCAATTTCTTTAATGAGGTGAAAATCGACATTTTGGATATGGTGTCATCGGAAACCAATTATGCTCCTTGTCCTGCTGTCGAGGATAAACTTGGCGATTTGATTAGTATGATAGTGATTCACCTGTCTGGCGATTATGATGTAAACCTCTGCCAGGCAGTCCTTTTTGCAATTATAGGACTTAAAAAGGACATTAATCTATATAATCGCATTTGCTGCTGCATCGCCGGAAAATAACAATGGGAAGCCTGAATATTGCCATAATAACGAATAATACTCTCACCTATCTTGGTGTGAAACTGCTGTTGCGTGATATTCCATCGGTTGCAGTTTGTCGCATTGATGGTAGTTCGGCTTTTGGCGATGGAAATCCCGATCGATTCGATGTGCTGATTACTGATGTGTCGACTTGCATTGCGCACATTGATTTTTTCCTGCCACGCCGCAGCAAGACTATGATTATTGCTGACACAGAAATAGGCGATTCTTCATTTGCACATATTGATACCCGATGGAGCGTAGATGCATTAAGCGGAAAATTGGCTGATTTTGTGGAGCTTCAGCAACACTCAACATCACCCCAGACCGAATTGAGCCAGCGCGAGATTGAAGTGCTAACGCTTGTTGCATCAGGTAAAATCAACAAGGAGATAGCTGACGCTCTGCAAATAAGCATAAACACGGTGCTTACGCACCGCAAGAATATCAGCGCAAAGCTGGGTATAAAAAGTGTATCGGGGCTTAGCGTCTATGCCATGATGAACGGATATTTGAAATAGCAATTTATTCTACAACAAATTTGTTGAGAATGGAATCGGGTTTCATCTTGCACTTGATTGTTTCATTGATATTCATTTCGTTTCCGAATTGGCACCACACTGTCTGTGCAACCACAGGGTTAAGCTGCATTGAGCGCGCATAGAGTCGCTGCAGCGAGTCACACCACTGTTTGTCAGCCATTTCAAACCGGTTGTCGATGCTGTCGGTAATTTCGCCACGAGCCATCAAGGCATTATATTTTTGACGTAGCTTTTTACGCTCGTTTTTTATGTTCCAACGCTCGGCGAACACCTTGAAATATTCCTTGTTGAGCTTTGTTCCTGAAATGTGCAGGAATCCATTCCCAATATTGACTTCTGTCTTGCCGTTTTCAAGAATAAAAAACACGCAGTGCTGATAAACGCTGTTGCCAACTTGCACGAAAGCCGTTGATGGACGATCAGTATATCCTTTCAATGTGAGTGAAGCACCGCCTGTTGCAATACTCTGCGTGCAAAGCAGACGTGCAGCACCATACTCTTGGCAGTATTCGTAGATACTCACACTGTCGGCTTTCATTCCTGCATCAATAGTGCACACAACGCTATAGCCTTCATCGGATTTATTGCCACATGAATATGCAGCTATCGAAATTATGGCTATCAATATTATTCGTAACATTTTCATACTGCAAAATTACTCCAAAAAATCAATATCTCCTAAAAAACGAGTTATCCATATATCACAATGTGTAGAACTTATGCTGAAAATACACTCATATATTGAAAATTTGTCTTTTTCACCCACATAAGTAAATGACGATGCCATCTTTGTAGCTTTTTGCTAAAATAATTGTATGAATGTTTGGCGATATGATAGTTTTGTTTTATCTTTGCAAGCAAATTGAAAGAACAAAACAAAATTTAATTGCATTATGTGTGGAATAGTTGGAATATTTGGACAAAATGTTGGCACAAGTGCCATGCGACAAAATATTTTGAAAATGTCAAAAAAGATTCGTCATCGCGGACCGGATTGGTCGGGCATTTTCTGTGGAAACAATGCCATAATGTCGCATGAGCGACTTTCTATCGTCGACCCGCAATCGGGTGGACAGCCGCTAAAAACTACTGACGGCAAGGTGATTCTCACAGTGAATGGTGAAATTTACAATCACAAAGAACTCCGACAAGAATTCGACGGTGAATATCAATTCCAGACGGGCAGTGACTGTGAGGTCATATTACCACTCTATAAAAAATATGGCAGTAATTTCCTTGAAAAATTAAGTGGCATCTTTGCTTTTGCACTCTACGATAGCGAGCGTGATTATTTCCTCATTGCACGCGACCCCATTGGTGTGATTCCCCTTTACATAGGTTACGACACTGAAGGAAGGCTTTATTTTGCTTCTGAACTGAAAGCACTTGAAGGCACCTGCAACGCTATTGAGCCGTTCCTGCCGGGACACTACATGGATAGTGACTGCGATGAGCCGAAGCAGTGGTATAGCCGCGACTGGGAACAATTCGCAAATGTCTCGAATAACAATACTGACATTGACGAGCTGCGCAATGCCCTTGATGCTGCTGTTCGCCGCCAGTTGATGAGTGATGTCCCTTATGGTGTGCTTCTCTCAGGAGGTCTTGACTCTTCTATAATCTCAGCTATTGCTGCAAAATATGCTTCCCGACGCATCGAAACCGATGGAAAGCAGGAAGCATGGTGGCCTCGACTCCATTCATTCGCTGTGGGAGTGAAAGGCGCACCCGACCTTGCGGCTGCACGCAAAGTGGCTGAACATATAGGCACGGTACACCACGAAATAAACTATACAGTGGAGGAAGGCATTGATGCACTGCGCGATGTTATCTACTATATCGAGACTTATGATGTTACGACAGTCCGTGCATCTACACCCATGTATTTGCTTGCACGTGTTATCAAGTCAATGGGAATCAAGAAGCAACTCACCCCTCAAGCTCCCCACCACAAAATCCCAAAAACCCAC
>CAMFSS010000297.1 GCA_945983195.1 uncultured Prevotellaceae bacterium
GTCGATTCGCGATCTGGTCATCATACAGCCGCTCACCTTGCGCAGCGTGGGCGACAATGCCTACCAGATTATATCGGGTGAACGCCGCTACCGTGCAGCCAAGCTTGCCGGGCTCGACTCTGTGCCTGCCTATGTGCGCACTGCCAACGACAGCGAGCTTACTGAAATGGCTCTCATTGAGAATATTCAGCGCGAAGACCTCAATGCCATTGAGATTGCTCTCACATTCAAGAAGCTGATTGAGCAGTATAATCTCACACAGGAGCGTCTGAGCGAGCGCATCGGCAAAAAGCGCACCACAATAGCCAACTTCCTGCGCCTGCTTAAGCTGCCTGCCGAGGTGCAGCTCGGGCTGCGCGACCGCCGTCTCGACATGGGGCACGCCCGTGCTCTGCTGGCAATCGACAAGCCTTCGCTGCAACTTAAAGTTTACAACGAAATACTTAAAAAAGGTTTATCGGTGCGCCAGGTTGAGGAGCTTGCAAAGAACTATCGTGATGCCGAAGATGAGGCGGAACGCAAGGCGGCATTAAAGCCCAGAAGCCTGACAAACAAGGACTACGACTTGCTGCGCCGTCATCTGTCGGGCACTTTCGGCACGCCGGTGAAACTTTCGTGCGATGCCAGCGGTAAAGGAAAAATAACATTCTCCTTTGGCAGCGAAGATGAACTTGAGAAATTAATTGCTATCTTTGACCGTCTGAAAACCGACTGACAGGGATATTAATCACTTTCTGCCTCCGGCATTGCCGGCTATGAACGGCCAGAAAGGTGACACACTTGTTAACGTAACTTAGTGAAGCGAATAAAACTAAATATTGTAGCAAGGATTGCATGCATTGCGGCGATGGTGGCATTGTCGCTGTATGCGCCATGCTCAGTGAGTGCGCAGCGGCCTGAGTTGCGCCATCGCACCGAGCGTGTGCCTGTGGAGCTGCCCGACAGCGTGGCTCCGGCACCGGGCATGACCACTGTGGTGGATTTGTCGGGCGACACGGTGATGATAGCCGAGGTCGACACACTTGCCCAACTGGTTGCCGCCCAGGAGCTGAAGGCACGTGCCGACTCACTGCGAAAGGACTCGCTTATGCGCGACACCTATGGCAATGTGCGCGTTTTTCGCCCCAACCCTACACGTGCCGTGTGGCTTTCGGCACTGTTGCCCGGACTGGGGCAGGTGTATAACCGCCGCTATTGGAAACTGCCCATTGTGGTGGGCGGGTTTCTTGGTCTGACCTACGCCACATCGTGGAACAATGGTATGCTCCGCGACTACACAAAGGCGTATGGCGATGCCATGGACTCCGACCCCAACACCAAAAGCTACATGGATTTCTACCCCTCGACTACGCGCGAGGAAGACATAAATATGGACTGGCTCAAGCGTGTGCTGAAGTCGAAGAAGGACTTTTACCGCCGCAACCGCGACCTCTGCATCATCAGCATGGTTGGACTATATCTGCTGTGCATGGTCGATGCCTACGTGGATGCGTCGCTCGCCAACTTCGACATCACCCCCGACCTCTCGATGAAGGTGAAACCTGCCGTAATCGAGCCGCAGCTCGGAAAAGTTCCTGCTGTGGGGTTGCAATGCGCCGTGAGCTTCTAATTATCAAGAGGAAATGAAAGGAAGAATAATGACACTGGTAATCGCCGGAGTGTCGGCTCTGTCGGCTCTTGCTGCACCGAAGCCCACTCTGCTGTCGATTAAGGAATCAATCACCGACAATTCTATCGTCTATCCCGAGAGCTTCGAGACCGACACTAAGGCAATGATGCAAAACTGGTATCTGCAAAACTACACCGTGCTCGATGCCGATGTGGAGAAACGCTCAAGCAACGATGCCACCGATGCCGAGTACATAAAGCGTCTGAAAGCCCTGCCTACCGCCATCGAAATGCCCTACAACCAGGTGGTGCGGAGCTACATCGACATGTATGTGAAGCGTCGCCGCACTCTTGTGGAGGCTATGCTTGGAATGAGCCTCTACTATATGCCCATCTTCGAGCAGGCTCTTGAGAAGGAGAACTTGCCTCTTGAGCTTAAATATCTGCCTGTGATTGAGTCGGCTCTCAATGCCGATGCCGTGTCGCGTGCCGGTGCTGCCGGACTGTGGCAATTCATGGTGGGCACTGCCAAGGGGCTCGGACTCGAAGTAAATTCGCTCGTCGATGAGCGACGCGACCCCTACCGCTCGTCGGAGAAGGCTGCGGTGTATCTGAAGGAGCTTTTTGGCATCTACAACGACTGGTCGCTTGCCATTGCCGCCTACAACTGCGGTCCCGGCATGGTCAACAAGGCTCTGCGCCGCGCCGGTGGCGAGAATGGCGCGAAGAAGGATTTCTGGGAGATTTATCCCTATCTGCCCAAGGAAACTCGCGGATATGTGCCTGCATTCATCGCCGCCAATTATGTGATGACGTATTTCAAATATCACAACATAAGCCCGGGACTTGCACGCAAGCCCATTGTCACCGACACCGTGAGCGTGAGCCGCCGCGTGAACTTGCAGCAGATATCGGCTGTGCTCGATATGCCAATCGAGGAGCTGCGCGTGCTCAATCCGCAATTCCGCCGCGATGTGGTGCCTGCCATGGACGACCGCCGGTATTCGCTATGTCTGCCGTCGCACCAGGTGTACAGCTACATTATGAGCGAGGACAGCATCATAGCCTACAACAGCTCGAAATATGCACAGCGCGAAGTGGTGGAGCCGGCTGAATATCGCTCGGAAAGTGCCGACTACACCTATGAGAACAAGCTCGTGACAAAATACCACAAGGTGCGCCGTGGCGAGACTCTCACCAAGATTGCCAAACGCTATGGCGTGACTACGGCGAGCATCAAGAAGTCAAACGGACTCAAGAAGAACAGCGTGAACCGCGGACAGGTGCTCAAAATAGAGTCGTACCAGAAGGTGAAAGTGCCGCGAAAGGTGGAGAATGACGAAGATGCAGTGAATGAGGAGGTCGCCGACAATTCAGCCACCGACGTAGTGGTTGCCGATGATGCAGCGGTGAAGGAATACACTGCTGCCGAACACAAGAAAGCCGCTGTAGCCGAGAAGAAGGAAACAAAGGCTGCAAGTGCTACTGCCTCAAAGAAGAAGACAAAGGAGAAAACTGCTGCCAAAGACACGAAGAAAGCCGCCAAGAACAAGTCGCACAAGGTGCGTTCAGGTGAGTCGCTCTCGAAGATAGCGAGCAAGTATCCCGGTGTGACCGTAAAAGACATACAGCGTGCCAACAACCTGAAAGGCTCGAAAATACAGGCCGGGCAGACACTCGTGATTCCCACGAAGTGACAACGCCGAAGAATTGAGAAAGTAAACATTCACCCGGCACAGTGCGCCATGATGCGGCTGTGCCGGGTGAAATTTTTATTAAGTAAGGCCGGAAT
>CAMFSS010000298.1 GCA_945983195.1 uncultured Prevotellaceae bacterium
GCAGGGCAAGGTGCGTCTTGGTTGGCGCATCGGCTAGCTTGAATTCATTCCACACAAATTTGCCCCACAATGGTGCAACCATAGGCGCACCTTGACCGAGTGCGTAGGATATTGCTGCACCGGCTTTTCCGGCTGCAATGTAGCTTAGAGCTGTGCCTAATCCCCAGACGCACCCACCAAACGCACCCACCAAGTGTGTGGCTGCACTACCCTTGAAATATTCAGTGTAGCCTACAGGTGTTCCCACAAACGGGTGACGCATGGCAAGCGTATTGAAGACGAAATTGCTAAGGAATATTCCGCATGAGAAAATGAAGAATGCCGTGTAGGGTGTAGCCATTCCCGGGGTAGGCGATGTGATATTATCGAGATCCATGGCGGCGTCTACGACGCGGTCGAAGAACGACCTCAGTATGCCGGCTGCTGCCGCAAGAATAATACCCTTGCGTGAATTGCCTTGGTCGGTTCCGCCATTGCGACGCGCTGCCAAGCCATTAGTCACGATAGCAAATGCCACTAAAAGCACGCCGATGAATAGTGGAACGACTTCTCCCTTGGGTGTGCCGATATAATTGATTATCACTCCGAGTACGAGAGCGAGTCCCACTCCAAGTGGAAATGCCACCGACATTCCGGCTATCGCTACGGCTGCTGCAAGCAGTATGTTTGAGGCATTGAAGATAACGCCTCCGGCAAGGGCACTCAGTGCCCGGCTACCTTCCACCTGCATAAGATCGGGGATAAAGCTGCGACCTTCATCGCCTATGCTTCCGAGCGTGAAGCACAGGATCAGTGAAAACAACAGTATGCCCACTGTGTAGTCCCAATAAAAAAGTTCATAGCGCCAATTCTTGGCTGCAAGTTTCTGGGTGTTTCCCCAGCTGCCCCAGCATATCATGGTGATGATGCAGAGCACAACGGCAAGGCCGTAACTATTCACGATAAACATAATCTTCTCTTCTTGAGTTTATTTGTTGTTATTAAGTTCTTATTGTTTCATTGGCTTCACTTTCCCGGCTATAAAGCTTGCGAGTGAGTCGGTGTTAAGTGCCACAAAGCGGCAGTTCCCGCTATGGTCGATGTTGAAGCGCGTGCAGCACCCTTCATCGAGCATTATTCTGCCATTGTCCGACTCGTGGAGTAGGCTTGAATCGTGCTCAACAAGATTTATTATCGGGATCAGATCCCAGCAAGGGCGGTCGTAGGGCATGGGGATAAAATTCTCAAATCCCACACGCAAGGGGTGAGCAGCATCGAAGTCGCCTACGGCAGATGATGCCGGATAACGCACTTTATCGCCCACCTCAAAGCCGCTTGCCTCCATGAGCGTGGGCCACGATTCTATCACCGTTCTCGATGCGGTGCTGTCCTGCAATATATTCCATTCAGCCGGAGATTGCACGTTGAAATTTCCTCCCATGAAATCAAGGCGGCGCACTTTCTGCTTCACCAACTCCATTCCGGTGAGGCTGCTGTATTCATCGGCAGGGCTTTCGAGCAGTCGTGCGAGGTTGGTTAGCGGCCCGATGGCAATGATGTGCATTGAAGTGTCGGCACTCAGTGCCAGCTGTCGCCGCATCATCTTGTAGGCTTCGGCATCGTTGATTTCAAGAGAATCACGATTTCCGGCTAATGAGCCGTACGCCTTTGCAAGATAATTTCCCTCGTCGGTGTTCACGCCGTGGAACACATAGCCGTAATCGGGCGAGCCGATGCCATATTTCGAGTAGTACTCCTTGGTGAATGCCATAGCCAAAGGATTGGCTTTGCTGACGCTTATACCCACAATCTTCACTTTCCCGCAACGCTCATAATTGATGAGCATTTGCAAGGCGAGAAGGTCATCGATGTCGTTGCCAAGATCGGTGTCGAGTATCACATGGAGCGGTTCAGGCTGTGAAGCACATTTCTTGCTTCGGCACGATAGTGTGCCGAAAGCAAGCAGTGCAAATAAACCTAAAATACTCAAAAACTTATACCTATTTTTTGTCTGTAAGCTCATTGTGGTGTGATATGAATGACAGAGTTTCTTCAATTGATGGAATGGATGGCTGAGCGCCGTTGCGGGTCACCGAAATTGCAGCGGCTGCCGTGGCAAAACGCAAGCTTTCCAGATCCACAGCCTTGCGGCGTGCATAAGCCACGGCAAACGCTCCGCAGAATGTGTCGCCGGCACCTACGGTATCAATGGCTTTTACCTTAAAAGAGGGAATTGTAGCCGAAGTGCCATTGGCACAGGTAAAATAGGCTCCTTTTGAGCCAAGTGTTATTACCACATTTTTCACACCACGTTTCAAAAGACGTTGAGCTGCTTCGGCAGTGTTCTCGCTGCCCGAAATAATGGCGGCTTCGGTCTGGTTTAATATCATTACATCAGTGAGAGCCATCATTTCGTCATCGACGTCGCACACAGGAGCTGGATTGTAGATTACCAGGACACCGGCATCGTGGGCTATCTGTGCAGCACATTTCACCGAACTGTAGGGTATCTCAGCTTGCATCACCACAGCGTCAACTCCAGCTATGAGTTCTTTCACTGCCGCTATGCGTTCGCATGTGAGCATTGCATTGGCTCCGGGATTCACGGTGATTATATTCTCGCCTTTCTTGTCAATCACTATCAAGGCAATTCCTGTGCTCACATCGGGGTTGCGCAGTACCGCTGAGCAATCTATGCCCTCGTTCCCGAAGTGATTAAGCAGCTCATCGCCAATGCTGTCGGTTCCTATCGATGTCACAAAGCTCACGTCACCTCCAAGTCGGGCGGCAGCAACAGCCTGATTCGCTCCTTTGCCTCCATTGGCTTGCATAAACACTCCATTGCCGATGGTTTCGCCGGCTTGAGGCAAACGTGCCACATAGGAGCAGAAATCCACGTTTGTGCTGCCAATTACGGCTATTCTGGGTCTTTTGCCATTCATGCGTCTTAGTCTTGTTTTAGTATTCTGAATTAGCTTTTAGGCTGGAGTTTTCCAACCCTTTATCTATATGGGTCATTTTTTGATGATTTTCCTAAAGCATCGTCGTTTTTTTTTCAGTCTTTACCATTGGTTTTATGTGTGTATAGTGAAAAAACTCCTGCTACACGGGGGGTGAAGCAGGAGAAACCCAAAAAAATTCATACTCCATAAAACATCCTCTATTTATTAACCCAATAATTATTGAAGATATAGCACTACTTTGATAAGAGTCCTGTCGTTATGTGTATTCCCATTCGCTACTATATAGGGTCGTTCTCTGTGGATTATCCTAAATGAATCGCCTGATTTTTTTGATTGCTTATGCGAAAAAAGAGGGGCAATTTGCCCCTCTAACAAACGACCATTTTACTCTAAAAATTATTTTCGACTTATATCTATCAGAAATTTACAAA
>CAMFSS010000299.1 GCA_945983195.1 uncultured Prevotellaceae bacterium
GGCCAAGGAACATAAACGTGCCGATAGGCTTACCAGGGTCTTTCAGACCCACACGGTTGCGGCGAATGGCTTTCACTATGCGCTCCACAGCAGCATCTTGGCCAATTACAGCCTTCTGAAGCTCCTTATCCATTGTGAGCAGGCGCATTCCTTCTGATTGTGCAAGCCGCTGTGCAGGAACACCTGTCATCATAGCCACCACTTCAGCCACCTGGTCAACATCAACTATCTCGCGCTGCTGTGCCAGAGTTTCTTCCCAACGGACTTTTGGCTCATCAAGCTGTTTCGAAAGACGCTCTTGCAAGTCGCGATAATTGGCTGCACTTTCAAAGTCTTGGGCGTGTGCCGCCTTCACCTTATCGGCTTGCGCCTCATTCATGGCTTTCTCAAGGTCGTCGATCTCCTTGGGTACTACAATATTCGAAATGTGCACGCGCGAGCCAGCCTCGTCAAGGGCATCAATAGCCTTGTCGGGGAAATTGCGGTCGCTCACAAATCGCTCAGTGAGGCGCACACACGCCTCTA
Organism: uncultured Prevotellaceae bacterium; assembly: GCA_945983195.1. GTDB lineage: Bacteria > Bacteroidota > Bacteroidia > Bacteroidales > Muribaculaceae > CALZFJ01. The sequence goes on from CAMFSS010000299.1 coordinate 526, forward strand.
TGGCATCATCGGTGTATTTCACACCATGATGATCTTCATATTTATCCTTTATCTGTTGCAGAATCTCAATTGTCTCCTCCGCAGTAGTCGGTTCCACCATCACTTTCTGGAAACGGCGCTCAAGTGCACCATCTTTCTCGATGTTCTTGCGATACTCATCGAGAGTGGTTGCACCTATGCACTGTATCTCACCGCGCGCAAGAGCAGGCTTCAGCAAATTGGCTGCATCCATTGAGCCTGAAGCGCTTCCGGCTCCGACAATGGTGTGAATTTCATCAATAAAGAGAATTATATCCTTGTTTTTCGATACCTCATCAATTACCGCCTTTATTCGCTCTTCAAATTCTCCGCGATATTTCGTACCAGCCACAAGTGCAGCCATGTCGAGCGACACCACTCGCTTTTCGAAGAGCACACGTGCCACCTTGCGCTGCACAATGCGCAGGGCAAGACCCTCAACGATAGCCGACTTGCCCACACCAGGCTCTCCTATGAGCACAGGATTGTTCTTCTTGCGACGGCTAAGGATTTGTGCCAGTCGCTCAATCTCCTTTTCACGGCCGATTACCGGGTCAAGACGTCCTTCCTCAGCTTCGCGGGTCATATCTTTGCCAAATTTGTCGATCATCGGCGTGTCGGAGCCACCTTTCGACGGCTTGCGTCCGGTCTGTGTGGCACTCTCTTTCTTGCCTTGTGAGCCTTGCGGCTGCTCCTTGCCGGTCGACTGGTTCTCTTCGTCATCGTCCTCGGCAAAATCGGGTCCCATCTTGGGACTTGTCTTAGTAGTTGTGGAAATCATTCGGTCCACTATGCTATATTTCACATTCATATTGTCTAAAATCGAATAAACGTAACCTTTCAAGGGGTCGTGAAGAAATGCCAATAGCAGATGCTCCGTGCCGGTGACACAGCTGCTTCGCATCTTTGCCTCAAGTACAGCCAACTTGAGCATACTCTCAAGCTTGGGGCTGATAGGGTAGGTGTGACGTGCATGTGCTTCATCAGTGTCGTTGGCATCGTCAACAGCGTCGATAAGTTCGGCCTCAATGTAGCTTCGCAGGTCGTCGATTGGCACTTCCAGATTGTCAAGCAGTTCATAGGCACGACTGTTAGGCATAGAAAGTATGCCAAGAAAGAGGTGCTCCGGCAGCAGCATATTGCTGTGGAGCCTCTCAGCCTCATGCCTTCCAGCATCGACAAGCTGATCGAAATCACTTGAAAAGTAGCCTAAAAAATTCATACAATCTCCTATTTTCGTTGCAAAATTAATGCTATTGCCCCGAAAAAACGGTACAATTAACACTATTTATGCTATAAAGAAATTTTTACGCCAAAACATTATGTCGGTCAAATTTGTCTTTTTCCAAAAAATACAATAACTTTGCAAAAGGAAAAAATATAGCATAATTAATAATTTGTTGTTATTTGTTGTTTAATCATGGAATATAGAAATCTTAGTAATGCCGAGATTGAGGCATTGCAACATCAGCAATGCACTGCTGATGATTGGGACAAGGTTCTCGTATGCAATGGCTTTGATGCCGCTTATGTGCATAATGTCTCGTTTTCGGGTATAGTGCATATTGGTGCACTGTGTGGCAACCACACCCTGCCGGGTGGAGTGCAAAAACCGTCGGGACTTAAAAACGTAAGATTCCACAATGTCACTATCGGCGACAACTGCTGCATTGAGAATGTGCACAACTACATTGCCAACTACACCATTGGCAACAACACTTTCATCGAGAATGTAGACGTAATTCTCGTTGATGGCAAGTCGCGTTTCGGCAATGCCACAGAAGTGTCGGTTCTCAATGAGACCGGTGGGCGTGAGGTGCTTATCACCGACAAGCTGTCGGCACACTATGCCTATATCATGGCTCTTTACCGTCATCGCCCTATCCTCATCAACCGCATGAAAGAAGCGGCAACCTTCTATGCCGAGAAGCACTCTTCTACAATTGGCTCAATCGGCAACAATGTCATCATACTGAATGTAGGAACAATTAAGAACATGCGAATCGGCGACTTCTGCCGCATTTCAGGCGCATCACGACTTAGCAATGGAAGCATCAACAGCAATGAAGAAGCACCGGTGCATATTGGTCATGGTGTTGTGTGCGACGACTTCATAGTGTCGAGCGGTTCGAGCATCGACGACGGTGCTACGCTCACACGCTGCTTTGTAGGGCAGGCGTGCCAGCTTGGGCACGGCTATTCGGCATCTGATTCGCTCTTCTTCAGTAACTGCCAAGGCGAGAATGGTGAGGCGTGTGCAATTTTTGCCGGTCCCTACACGGTTACACACCACAAGTCGACGCTGCTCATAGCCGGTATGTTCTCATTCATGAATGCCGGTTCAGGCTCTAACCAAAGCAACCACATGTACAAGCTTGGTCCGATTCACCAGGGTGTAATGGAGCGCGGAGCCAAGACCACCTCCGATTCCTACATTCTGTGGCCTGCACGCATAGGTGCATTCTCTCTTGTGATGGGGCGCCATGTGCACCATGCCGATACATCGAATCTTCCGTTCTCTTATCTCATAGAACAAAACAACTCGACCTATCTCGTACCTGGCGTGAACTTGCGCAGCGTGGGCACAATTCGCGATGCACAGAAATGGCCTAAACGCGACAAGCGTACGGACACTAACCGCCTCGACTTCATCAACTACAATCTGCTCAGCCCCTACACCGTGCAAAAGATGATGAAGGGAGTGACTTTGCTACAAAACATACGCAAAGCATCGGGCGAATTGTCTGATATCTATGCTTTCCAAGGCACAAAAATCCGCAACTCATCACTCCTCAACGGCATCTCATTCTACACCACTCC
>CAMFSS010000300.1 GCA_945983195.1 uncultured Prevotellaceae bacterium
ATGCCGTTGCAATTGGTGTCGTAGCTGACCATCACAATTCCCGGTTCGGCTGAGCCTCCTTTCCGGCTGGGATTCGTCAGTTCGTAAAATGTGTTACCGAGAATCATGAAATCTTTCTCGCCTTCCACATTTATCACTGTGTGGTCGAAGCTGAAAGTAATGTAGCCTCCATAGCCTCCGAGTGAAACAAGTACATCATTTTTGCCGGAAATCGACTCTTCGCATTTTTTCAGCATGTCGGCATAAGAGTCACCTTCCTCATATTGTGGCATGGTGTTGATGAATTGTCCGGGTGCAGGACAATATTCCAGCACTTTTGCAATGTAAGGGGAATATTCCACCTCTTCGTGCACCACATTCACTGTGAATTCGTGGTGATATGGTGTTGAACTGTCGATTACATCGAATGCGATTCGATATACACCCTCATTACGAGCAAGGAATATATAGTCGCGCGTGGTGGCGAGAATGGAGTCGGCGCCACTGTCGCGAAGCAGAGTCCAGCGATATTCAGCACCGGTAAATGCGGGTTGCAGTGGCAATTTTGACATCCGCTCCACATAGTAGGTGTCGTCGATTCCAAGATTTACCATGGGAACATCGTGCGTGCAGGCAGCGAGGAGCGCCAATACAGGCAGTGTGTAATATAGATTGTTTTTCATCATCGTTTCAAAAATGTTATGTGTGCAGGAATGTCGCCTGTGCGGACGCTCCATTTGCGCCTTCCGTTGTGGTCGAAGCAGTAGAGTGTGGCCGGCGTTACTGAGGTTTTGGGTAGAGTCGCGAAGATGTGGCCGGTTTCGGGGTGAATTGCTATGCCGTAGGGAATAGTGATGCTTTTGTCAGTACCATCAGTGATAAAGTTTTGGCTAACAAGCTTTTTTGTGCGTATGTCTATAATGCCATAAGTGATGGTGTTTGATGATGTGTAGTTATTCCATTCGGTAGCATAGAAATAGAGAGAATCGCCATGAAATGCCATATTGGAGCATGCCACTTGCAAAGTGTCGGTAACTATCATCTTGTTGTAGCCGTTTTTTTTGTCCATAACAAACAATCGCGATGGAGTGGAATTGTAATCGCCACGCGATGTTACCCACAGTTTGCCATAACTGTCCTTTTTCAAGCGATGCAGGTTGATTCCCACCGGAATCTTCTCCACTTGCTTGAAATCAATCATCTGGATTACCGACACTGTGTTGTCGTAGTCGGGTGCGCGATAACCGCCTGAATTAGCTACATACATATAGTCATCGACAACCTCCATTTCTTCAGGCTGGTAGCCCACAGTCACTTTGTCGACAACACCAAGCGAGAGGGTGTCGATTTTATAGACGGCACCTCGTGGTGCGTCGGGGTCGATAAGTACAGGACCTACATAGGAGCTAACGTAGGCGTATCCACGATGGAAGCGCACATATCGACAATTGGGAATGTCGATTTGCCCAATCCTCACGCCACTTTTAGCGTCCATCACTTCCACCTTGTGTGAACAATTCACCACGACATAGAGCTTTGAGCCATAGATTCCTATGTCGTTGCCTACATCGCCGAGTTCCTTGATCACCGTTGGGTTGCGCTCAGCATAGAAATTGCGAGCGTAGAGACCTGTGAAATAGTCGAAGTAGTCGAGTGTGCATTTGTTCGACCCCATATTGCCTTCGTTAACAAGATAGAAACCGCGTATTTCGGTTGTGGCAGAAGGCGTCTCGGGTATTATGTCGTACTCGGTGGGTACTACCAGTTCGTCTTCTCGGCATCCGCATACAGCCATAATCGACAGCGTTAATATTGGCAGCATTCTTCTCATAATCATATTTCAATGGATAGAGTGAAACGATAATTGCGTTTTGGCATAGGATAGTTGATAATCACGTCGTAGTCTTGTGAGAATAGATTGTTAATCTCTACAAGTCCACGTATTCTTATTTTTCCGAAATGGAAATCCTTGCTCACTGATACGTCGCTTGTGTACCATGGCTGTGTATAGTTGTAGCGAATGTTTTCCTGCTGGTTGTAACGTTCTCCTACATAGATGAAACTATAGTTGAGTGCCCATGAGCCATATTCGAGATTCACCACAGCCGAACCTGAATGGTGCGGAATGTAGGGAATCTGGTCGCGGTAGTAATTGTCATCGGGATTGGTAATGTCGATAGCGCGCTGGTAGGTGTACTGCCCTCGCAGCGTGCAGAATAGCCGTGTGAAAGGATTTGCCGTGATGAGGGCCGACACGTCGATACCTCGAATGTCGACTATGCCGAGATTCAGCATTGTCCACCGGAACTGCTGCCCCTTTGGATAGGCTACAATCTTGTCCTTCACTTTGTTGTAGTAGGCGTCGACTTGCACACGTGCAGCAGTGATGAAGCCTTTGCGCGATGCGAAATCGTAGAGGAAACCGGCGTTGTACTGCTCCACATGTTCAGGATTGAGCTTTGAGTTGCCCATATCGGCATAGTAGAGGTCGTTGAATGTGGGCATTCTGAAACTCTTCTTGTAGAAAGCGCGTAATGAAAATTTGTCGTTATTGCGCAATGGGAAAAACGACATGTACACTGCCGGTGTAAATACGTGCTTGTCATCGGGTGCTTCTTGCCCTTGCAGCTTGTCGTGAATGAATGTGCCTAGCCCGCTGCCCTGCATTTTTATGCGGCTGAAGTTTAGAGCTGTGGCAAATGACAGCAGTTGAGAGAAACGGTCGGGCTTTGCAAAGCCATGCATATCGGCATTCAGCTCATTCCACGCGAAATCGTAGCTCAATGATAGGCTCCACCACTGGCTGGGCATGTACATATTGGCGGTGGAAACATACATTTCGCGCTGGCGATACTGATTGTCGATTTTCACCTGCTTGTCATCATTGTTCACATAGTGTGTGTGGTAGAAGGCATATTTTGCGGTAGCAAGAGTGGTGAAGTTGCCTATTGATTTTTTGAAACTGCCTTGGGCAAATGAGTTGGTATCCCAGATGCGTTCACCACGGCGCCACACATTGTTGACGATTGCACCAGGCACACCTCGTTCGGAATTGTAGGTGTAGACTTTGGCCTGCCAATCGCCGTTATTGATAATTCCATTGAGGTTAAGTTCAAGTCGGGTGGCATTTATGTCGCCGTTCTCACGTGTTGCGGTGGTGTCGTAGGCCAGTTCGCCGGCAGGATTCACTCTGCGGTATCGGAACTTGTATTTTCCGCTGGCATTTAGCCACTCGGTGCTCAGCGAGGCACTTACACGCTCCGAAAGTTTCAGCTCTACAAGAGCCGATGGATTTAACAAGTCAGATGAGCCGGCACGCATCATGGCTCGCGCGTGATAGGTTTCGCCTTTTGCAAATTGAGGCGCACGGGTGCGGATATAGAG
>CAMFSS010000301.1 GCA_945983195.1 uncultured Prevotellaceae bacterium
CGACAACAGCATTTTCCATTGCGGCACTTGAAGAATTACTAATCATCTCGGCAGCCACCGCCAACGTTCTCGTCGACGGATTTTTATCAGCCGAAATATGGATGGCTATTTTCATAGCATTCTCACTGCACCTAATCATTCACATAATTCAAGCAGTGATTGTGAAAGGCTATATACCCGGTGTAGTGTCGTCAATTCTTCTTTTGCCTTACGCATACTACGGATTTATGAGCATTTCGCTCGTGAAAAGCCCTTGCGAGATTGCAGCTTTGGGTGCAATGGGAGTAGCGTTCATGATTGTGAACTTGATCTTTGCCCATTGGCTTGGTCTAAAAATCACAAAGAATTGACAAAAATGAAGCGAGTTAAGATTACTGCCGTGCGAAAGATCCAGCACAACGACTTGATGAAATTATATGAGAATCCCATTGAGCATACTTGTGATGTTGTTGAAGGACAGTCATGGATTAGCATCAATGGAATGAAACCTGATTCTCTCTGCCCCGAAGCATGGAAGTCAATGCGCGAATTTGTTGAAGCACTGGCAATAGGGGAGGGTAACTTCTTCGACGGCTGGATGAAAAATCCCAACAGTGCTATGATTAGCTGCAACGACGGATTCCGCCCCGTTAGCTTTTACATCGAAACAATTGAATGACATGGCTTGCACTACCGAATACATTGAGTTTGTGTGCTCACAGCTTGCCGGCACAGGTTATGTACGGACAAAGAAGATGTTTGGCGACTGGCTTATTTACGTCGACGAAAAGCCTGCTGTTTTGGCTTGCGACAACATCTGCTATGTGAAGATGCTGCCTGCAATAGACGGAATGATGACTGATGCTCAAATCGCGACTCCTTATCAGGGAGCAAAACCTCATTACGTTCTCGACATTGAGCACCGCGACACTGCCGCAGCTATCGTGAAAGCGATTCTCCCGGCCATCCCATATCCTAAAAAGCGGGAAAAATAGAGCTTAAATTGATGCTCTACGATATAGATACACGGCAATAAAGGTGTAAATGACATTCGGAATCCACATCGCTACAAATGGCGATGTATAGCCCGACACAGCAAACGACGACGTTACCGTAGAAAACAGAATGTAGGAAAAGCTGAGCAGCAGTCCTATTCCTATGTTGATTCCCATTCCTCCCTTCACTTTGCGCGATGAAAGCGACATACCTATCACTGTTAGTATGAATGCAGCACCGGTCATGGCGTAACGCTTCTCAAGTTCAATCTCAAAATTCTTGATATTGGCAACGCCACGCTCTTTTTGCCTCTCAATATAGGTCTTGAGCTGCTCATTGGTTAGTGTTTCCTGGTCGTTCTTCGAGATAAGGAAGTCCTTTGGCTCCATTTCTATTATAGTATCCATCTTTGAGCCACGGGTTATCGACTCACGCAATCCATTAAAGTCGCGAATAACATAGTCCTGTATGGTCCATTTGTATAGCGTATCATATTTTATCGACTGTGCAGTAAGTCGCGATTTCATCATCTTGTTATCAAATTGCTCAAGCGAGAATTTATAGCCGGTTTTTGTCACATTGTCATAGCGCGACATATAGGCTATCACTCCCGGTGAAACTTGCAGTTGAATGTTGGTGCCGTATTCCACCTTCTTGTTGCTAACCCACTTGTTGGTATATTCTATTCGCTTGATATTGGCAGGAGGAATCACATAGGCCGACAACACAAATGAGAAAGCCGCTATTATAGCTGCCGAAATCATATAGGGTACAAGTAATCGGCGGAAACTGATACCGCTCGAAAGCATTGCAATAATCTCGGAATTGTCGGCAAGTTTTGAAGTAAAGAAAATTACGGCTATAAATGTGAATAGCGGACTGAATTGGTTGGCGAAGTAGGGCAGAAAGTTCACAAAATAGTCGAAAACAGTGTCCTTAAGGGGTGCAGTAAGCATGGCATCAAGTTTCTCGTTGATGTCAAACATCACCACAATGGCAAGAAGCAGCAATATGGAAAAGATGTATGACCCCAGGAATTTGCGGATAATATAGAGGTCAAATATCTTTATAACCGACTTGCTCGTTTTTTTAGGCTTGGGAGCGGCATTCTCGGCACCTGCTCCGTCGGCAGTATTCTTTTTCTTTAAGAATCTCATTTTTGTTCCTGTTTAATAGGGGATTGCAATTACAGTCGGCGTGTCACATTCACAATCATTTCATCTTTCCACGGTTTGAAGTCACCTGCAATTATATGTTTGCGTGCCTCACCCACAAGCCACAAATAGAATGCAAGATTGTGTATGCTCGCTATTTGCATAGCAAGAAGCTCCTGGCTCACAAATAGATGGCGCAGATAGGCCTTGCTGTACACATGATCTACCATCGACGGACCATCTTCCTGAATAGGCGTGAAATCGTCAGCCCACTTCTTGTTGCGCATGTTCATTATGCCATGTCGGGTGAATAGCATGCCATTTCGCCCGTTGCGCGTAGGCATCACACAGTCCATCATGTCCACACCGCGCTCTATCGCCTCAAGAATATTGGCAGGCGTGCCAACTCCCATTAAGTATCGTGGCTTGCCGGTAGGAAGTATTTCATTCACCACGTCAAGCAGTTCATGCATCTTCTCGGCTGGCTCGCTGCACAATGGGAAAATAAGCCTGCGAGTATCCGTAAAGCCCTTCAGTTTCCTTATATCGCTTCCATCCGCGTTCAAGCCAGCGGTGGGTGAGAGCCAGTGATTTGCGTGCATAGTCGTAGTCGCTTTTTCCCGAAGGGCACTCATCGAGTGCCATCATTATGTCGCTGCCTATGATGCGCTGAATGTCTACTACGCCTTCAGGCGTAAACAGATGCTTCGAACCGTCGATATGGCTGCGGAAATAAGCTCCCTCCTCCTTCAATTTGCGGTTGGCAGAAAGAGAGAACACCTGAAAGCCTCCACTGTCAGTAAGAATAGGACGCTTCCAGCCATTAAATTTATGGAGACCGCCGGCTTTGCCGATAATGTCCATTCCCGGACGCAGATAGAGGTGATATGTATTGCCCAAAATGATTTGAGCCTTTATGTCTTCTTCAAGTTCATGAAAATGCACACCTTTCACCGAGCCAACAGTGCCCACTGGCATAAAAATAGGTGTTTCAATTTCACCGTGAGCCGTTGTGATTAATCCGGCGCGTGCATTGCTTGCCTTGTCGGTAGCTAATAACTTGTAATCCATCTAATGTCGCTTTCTAAGTATATATTTCTTGCAAAGTTACAACAAACGAGGGCAGAATCAAAAAGAAAAACGAAGTTTTTCATTTTTGGTTATGCCGAGTGCAGTCAAAACTTATCTAAAGTTACAACAAACGCGGGCAGAATCAAAAA
>CAMFSS010000302.1 GCA_945983195.1 uncultured Prevotellaceae bacterium
CGTGTGAAACGCTTCAGCTTCGGGATAACCAAGTCGCCGCCGTTTGCAATGGCGTATGTCACATTTGTCACATCGTCAACTTCGGCTGCACCCATGCTGTGAGCCTCTTTGATTTCACCTGCGCCAAGCACGCCGATGAGCAGCTCGCGGTCGTCCATTGTGCCGCCTGCCGATGAGTAGCCTACAGCCTGAATATGGACTTGTACGTCGCAAGTTTCATCGCCGAGTTCTGTCATCTTTGGTGAGATAACGTCGCCTCCATAGTTGGTCTTGCCAAGCTTGATGAAACCGGGGCGTGCATAGAGCCATGTTGAGCGCGACACCCATGGGTGTGCATCAAAGTCTTCCTGGCTCATTCCGTTCTTTATCCAGAGGTCGTAGCGGTTTTCTCCGGTGGTATCCCAGCCGAGTGTGCTGCTGCCTTCGAGTGTAGGAACCCACGAGAAGTCGTCGCTGATGATTGCGTAGGTCTGGTTGATAGGAACGGTGATTGAGATATTGGAGTATTCACCGCTGCCCTGCATGTGGAAGTATGCCACGCGGCTGTCGCCGGTGTCGTTCACGCCAGGAACGCTCACTTCGAAGGTGTTGGTAGCAGTCTCAGTCACAGTTACCCAGTCAACTTTCTTGCCGTCGGCATCGGTAACAACCGGTGCTTCGTAGGGCACATTGGCAAGGATAAGCAGGGTTGTTGAGCCTCCGGTGCGCGGAATGTTCACCTCCACTACCGATGAGCGGATATACGGGTCGCTTCCTTTCTGCTTCACCACGAAGTGGCGGCCGGTGTCCTTACCGTCAACAATGATTGAATACGACATCTCGCGACCGATTGCGCTGCCGTTTTCGAGAGCCGATACGCGAATGAGTCCGTCACATTCGCCTACGCCCGGCCACACGCGGCACCAGCCGTTCTCAGGCTCGGTGGGTAGGATTTGCCATGGGCGGTTAGAACGAACAGTGAACACCTTGGCTGCCGTGAGCGATGTGGTGTCGACCTTAGTATAGCTCATTTCATAGATGAAGTCGCCTGCTGTGTCTTCGGTAAAGCCGTCGATTGTGAAGTAGGGCGCGCCATCATATTTGTCATCATCGTCGTCGCATGAGCTGACAACTGTTGCCGACATTGCAAGAGCTGCGATGCACAGCTTGCCGGCTATGTTTCTGAAAAATCTGTTTGCTTTCATTTTGTGTAGACAGAATTAAATTTACCGGTAATAGCTTTCTGACTCCACCACACGGGTGTCTTCATGTCGTTGATGCCACCCAAGCGGGCGAGTGCTTCGTCAACCTGTGCACGGTTGTTGGCAACGGTGGTGTTGCAGTAGCCGAAGCGCTGTGGATACTCATAGTCGTTGTAGTCGGTACCGTCGCCGATTCGCAGGATAGGATATCCTGTGCGACGAATTTCGTGATAGGCTTCCATACCAACCCAGAACAGGGCGAGATACTTCTGCTCGGCGATGAGCTGGAGCTTGTTGTCGTTGGAATCCCAGCTTCCAAGACCGCAGTCGAGTCCCATAACCTTGAGAGCATCGATGTAGAGCGGGTCGTTCTTGGCTGCAAGGTAGAAGTTGATTTGGTCCTCGGTGATTTCGGTCTTGCGCTCGCTGTAGGCTCCTTCGGGCGACCAGCGGCGCATTGATGCACGGACTCCCTCCTCATAGTATTGCTTTGCAGCTTCCTCACCACCGGGTATCAAGCCACGCTGTGCAGCCTCGGCAGCGATGAAGTTGATTTCAGAGAATTCCATGAATGTGACAGGGAAGTCGATGCGGGCAAGTACAGGATAGTTGAGCTGTGCGGCATTCTTGTTTGAGTCGCCACGGTCGGCAGGATTACATCCGGCGATACAGCCCTTCCAGCCGAAGTCGGAAGCTACCGCCCAGATGGGGAGGCGAGGATCCTCATAGCGGAACACACCGTCGCTTGTGCCGTCGTCGTATTGGAATACGCGTGTGCTTGTTCCGTCGCCATTCATCTTTGCGAATACGGTAGTCATCTTGATTACCTGCTGGGCAATGTGGTATGCACTTGAAGTGAAGTCGTTCTTTGTGGTGGTTTCAAAGTAGCTGCAATACTTGTTGAGTCCGGTCCACTTCACTGTGGCGTTCTCGTCATTCGAAATGATGATAGGATATTTCTTCGAATCGTTGAGTATCTCTGTCATCTTGACACCTACATTCATCTCTGTGCGGCCGCTCACACGCATGAGCCGGCGACGATCGTCTGTATTGGTGTATTGCTGCCTCTTCTGCATGTCGCCGCCATACATGAGGGCAAGCTCTTTTTTGGCAAAAGTGGGGGCGGTGGCGTAAATCTCGTTTGCCTTTTCAAGGTCGGCAAACATATCCTCGTAGACCTCCTTCTGAGGCTCGAAGCGCGGATTTTCGATGGGGTTCTCCTCATCGCGACCCTTGAAAGCCTCTTTGTAGGGAATATCGCCAAACATATCGGTGAGGTTGCTCATAAAGAGCACCTTCAGTGTGAGGGCTATTGCCTCAGTGGCAGGCACCTTGTGCTCAACCGACAGCTCATACATGTGCTGTGCATTGTTGGCGCGGTTGCAATACTGGCTCCACACCGACGACCAGTTGCTGTCGCCGATTTTGTAGCGGTTCTCCTCGCGGGTCGAGCCGCCGCTGAAGCTGGTGTACTGGGCAAGCTCATCATTCCAGAACCATGTGTAGTTGGTCCACGGTGTTTTTGCTGCCGTGTAGAGGTTTGGCTCAAAAACCGAGTAGGGTTGCAGTTGTCCTACCAGCAGCGTATTGGGGTTGACGTTGGTTTCCTCAAAATCGCCTGTGCACGACGTTGCTATTGCCGTGAGTGCGATTGCTGCCGAACCTGTATATAAAATTTTCTTCAACATAGTATTCAAATATTATGAGTTTTACAACGAGAATTTAAGATTTACACCGTAGGAGCGTGTCATCGGGAACGACATTGCCTCGATACCGCCTGTAATCTGTGAGCCGTTCATGGCTCCTGTCTCCGGGTCATATTGTGGGAACGATGTGATGCAGAAGATGTTGGTTGCCCACACGCCGAGTGATGCGCTCTTGAACACTTTGGTCTTCTTTACCCACTTCGTCGGTACGTTGTAGTCGAGGCGAGCCTCTTTCAGCTTCAGGAAGTCAGTCTTGAAGGTATTCTCTTCCACGTTGTCGCGTACATACTTGTAGGAGCTGTAGTAGGTGCTGACGTTTTCAGTTACAGTGGTATTCTTTTTGTAGGTTACTGTTCCGTCGGCATTGGTGGTGGCATTTACGCCCTCCACTACAAGTCCGTCGTAGCGGCCCGGAAGCGAATTCTTCAGCTTGCCCTGGTAGGCGAGTGCAAAGT
>CAMFSS010000303.1 GCA_945983195.1 uncultured Prevotellaceae bacterium
TCGCCTTGCCGACGTCGGGGTGCTCCGTGTATTTTGCCGCCAGTTTCCTTCCGCGCCTTGCGTGCGGCACTTCAGGCTCTTCGTCGGGCACCTTGCCAATGTCGTGGAGCAGTCCGGCACGGCGGGCCTTCTTCGGGTTCAAGCCAAGTTCTGATGCCATGATGGCGCACAGGTTGGCTGTTTCGCGCGAGTGCTGGAGCAGGTTCTGACCGTAGCTTGAGCGGTATTTCATTTTACCTACGAGGCGCACAAGTTCGGGGTGCAAGCCGTGGATACCGAGGTCGATAGCTGTGCGCTTACCGGTCTCGATAATCTCCTCCTCCACTTGCCGGCGCACTTTTGCAACTACTTCCTCAATGCGTGCCGGGTGAATACGTCCGTCGGCAACGAGCTGGTGCAGAGCCAGACGTGCTATTTCGCGGCGCACAGGGTCGAAGCCCGACAGCACGATAGCTTCGGGAGTGTCGTCGACGATGATTTCAATGCCGGTAGCGGCTTCGAGAGCGCGAATGTTGCGGCCTTCGCGACCGATGATGCGACCCTTGATTTCATCGCTGTCGATGTGGAACACTGTCACGGCGTTCTCAATAGCAGTTTCGGTAGCTACACGCTGAATCGACTGCACTACGATGCGCTTGGCCTCCTTGTTGGCGGTGAGCTTGGCTTCGTCCATGATGTCGTTGATGTAGCTTGCAGCAGCAGTCTTGGCTTCGTCCTTGAGCGACTCGATGAGCTTCTCCTTTGCCTCCTCGGCAGAAATTCCGGCAACGTGCTCAAGGGTGTCCTGCACATTGCGCTTCAGCTTCTCAATCTCATCCTTCTTCTGCTCGAGGAGTGCCTGCTGGTTTTCGAGATTGATCTTGAAGGTGTCGTTCTCGTTCTTCTTTCGCTGCACTTCCGACTGCATCTGGTTGAGCTGCAATTCACGCTGTTTCTGCTTGGCTTCAGCCTGTTGCACTTTTGCGAGACGGCTGTTGGCCTGACGCTCTGCTTCGGTCTTGATTTTCATTTCAGCCTCCTTGGCTTCAATGATTTTCTCATTCTTTATCTTTTCTGCTTGCAGCTTGGCATCGTCGATGATGCCGTTGCCGCGGGCTTTAGATATCATTCGGGTTACGAACAGCGTGGCAACCACACCTAACGCCAATGCCCCGACTCCGGTTAAAATAAAGTATTCGATCATTTAATTAAGTAATAAAATAATATATATATAAAAAAATTGCGCCGATGTGCATCGGTGTGACTTGTGCCACACGCTCCACACTGTCGGTGCAACGACTGTTGTCAGAAAAAACACATATTTCTTCAAAAGTGGCACTGAAGCTCAAAGCTTCACCACAATTTCGTCGAGTTTCTGCTCAAACTGCCTGAGATAATCCGCTACGGCATTGTTTGTCTCCTTGCAGCCCAAATAGAGCCAGGCGAACTTGAATGCTACCATTGCCATGATTTCAGCCGAAGAGAAGTTTCCTTTGTATTTAGGATTATACTGACCCCAAACCTTGTTCACGAGGTCTTCGGCTTTGTGATAAGCGTCGGCTTCGGCTTTGCTCCCTACTGCGAGGGGGATTGGCTTGTTGCCGGCTATCTGAATCCACGTCCTGTTATCATTGTCCTTGACCATGGCGTTATTCCATTAGTTGTGAGATGCATTTGTCAACGTCTTGCACCAATTTGGCGAGAATAGCACGGCTCTGAATCACCGATTCGCGAGTGGGTGTAATCATACGCGCCATTTGCAGATATTCATAGTCGCGGCGCATCAGCTCAAGCTCCTTGTCGAGCTGTGCGAGTCGGCTTCTCAACTGGCTGTTCTCCTGCTCAACCGCCTCCTTTTCAAGTCGAAGGGCGTTGTATTTTTCGAGTAGAACGTCTGATTTCGACTTTATTCGCTCGAGGGTAGATTGCAGTTCAGAAACCATATCTCACCAATTTTTTACAAAAATAGGCATTTTCTGGCATTCTATCATTATTTTTTGCCCAAAATATTTCAAAAAAAACACAAAAAATCAGCGAGGGCTGTAAATACAGCCTCGCTGAGCTATGTGAGTTTGCAATAAAGCCGTGAATTTGCTCCTGCTTTGGTGGGTGAATGCTAAAGTGTGACGATGCGACGGAACTCGCTCCAGTAGGGGGCTGCGGCATAATCCTTTTCGCAGTCGGCTTTCACCTTTAGGGTGCACTTTTCCACGCTTGAGCTGCGGTTGATGTTGATGGCGATTGGCTTAGTCGCTGCGCATGCCAGAGTGGTGAGATTGTAGCTATGAGCAAAAGCATCGTCGTCGATGGTGGCTATTGTCGATGGGAACGACAGTGAGCGCAGTGAGTCGCACTCATAGAAAGCCTTCTCGCCAACTACGGTGACACCTTCGGGAATGGTGATTTCGGTGATTTTGCTACATTCGCGGAATGCGTTTGCGTTTATCGCCTTGAGAGTGGGAGGGAACAGAACTTCACTCGGATGTGCAAGCGGACACTTGAGCAGCGTGGTGAGCGACTTGTCGAAAAGCATGCCATTGTAGCTGCTGTAGTGCTTGTTGCCGGCTGGTACCGTGATGCTTTCGAGCGTGCCTCCGAAAGCTCCCGACATGCGTGTGAACTCGCTGCGGTCGGAGCACTCGCCGAAGTCAATGTCGGCAAAACTGCTTACAACCACATTTTCGATACTTTCGGGCAGCACCACTTCGCGCAGTGCGCCGATGTGCAGTGTGTGGCCGGCAAGCTCGTTGTCGGCATAGTCGTAGAAGTTCTTGTGCTTCGAGCAGAGGAATGTGCCACCATGAAGCACTACGCCGGTGAGGTCGAGCGTGGTGAGCGACTTGAAGTATCGGTGCAGATACGTCAAATCATCGCCATTCATTTGCCCTTTGATTGTTAGTTCAAGGATAGATGACGCTTGGGTTTCTGAAATTTTTTCTGATAATGAACCGGCGTGAGCCAGCTCGACCGATAGAGATGTAATCGTGTCGGCTGACTCTTTTTTCCCTAATACGCCTTTAAAAATACTAATCAAATCCATATATTAGCTTTGTGTGAAATTGCTTCTGTCAGTGCCGTTATTGTGGTAGGGCTACGCTCCTTTTGCAATTTGTCGAACTGCCCGATTATCCCGATGCAGATCTTTATTTTGCAAAGGTAAGCAAAAAAATTGTAATATTTTACCCCCCCCAATTTGTTAACATTAATTAATACAAGTTGAATTAAACAATGATAACTTACTTATTTGTAGCTTAATACGCCTTGCGATATTTGCCCTCGTCCTTGTCGTCGAGAATGCTTAAATAGCTCGCATAGCGTGATTCGCTTATTACCTGCCGCTCGACCTCCGG
>CAMFSS010000304.1 GCA_945983195.1 uncultured Prevotellaceae bacterium
ATTGAATTTCAATGATTTCAAAGAACTATTCTGATTTTTTAGTGGACACTAATGTTATAATATAGCAAAAGTTTTTTAACTTCGGTTTCGCGAGTTATTTAGGATATTTTAACCGCTATGTATGTGACTGAATATCTGATTGCTAATAATTGAATTGCAAGCAAATGCAGCACATGGAACCTATATCTTAAAGATGTCCAACTCTGGGTTTTATCAAAATCATTGATCTTTTCCAACTAGGTTTAACTAAAACAGGGACTTTTTCTTTTGCGGTGGGAATAACGGCTGCGCCGTGGTTATAGGTTAGCGGTTAGTGTGGCGGTGGAGGAGCAATTTTCAAAGGAATACCGCATGGTCGTCTTTGCGGAGGCTTGCTTAGTAAGAAAGGCATTTTGTCGCTCACCGAACATTGGCTACTGCACTCGGTTTCGGACGTTGTAGGCACTGCAAAGATGTTTGCTCTCTCGTCTGTCGTACCACTGCACTTGATTTTTAAGGTGTTGCCGCTTTCTCCGCTCTGAGTCCAAACTGCGGATAAATATAAAGTCATTGTCGCTTAACAGAATTGATTGTCATATAACATTGTGCAAGCCTAAAGCACGATAGGGAATTTTCCATTACAAAGTTAGCGATTTATCCACGCTCGAAAAGGCTCTTCACAGCTAATTTTCGAACAGAAAGTAAAAGAAAATTTGGTTTTCTGTACGGTTTTTGGCGTATATTTGCGGCATAATTGCCGTACTCGGCAGTAGAGAGCAAGCGTTTAAGTGAACTTTTGCTGAAAATTTTAACATCATATTTAGCAGCACTATTATAACGGATTTATAACATTTACTTTGTCGCAACATTATCACACAAATTAAAAATAGTTTCAGAATCCAAAAAAATTCGCTAAATTTGCACGATTATAGCACACACTGTGTGTGCATGCAACAATTACACATTGACCGATGGACAGCATTTTTGAAATATTGATGGACTTGCCCCTGTTTCAGGGTGTCAGCCGTGAGAAATTGTCGGAGCTGATTGAAAAGACTCCTTTTCACTTCCTAAAATTCACTGATGGACAACCAATCGTTAACGTCGGTGACCCTTGTTCACACATTCGCTTTGTCATTTCGGGCATGGCTGTACTAGAAACATCAAACTACACACGCCGCATATTGGTTTGCGAGACCGTTTCGGCCCCGGCAGTGCTCGCTCCTGAATATCTTTTCGGACTCGACACTTGCTATCCGTTCACTGCCACAGCCAAGGGGACTTGCGGTGTGCTGCAAATCACTAAAGCCGACTACATCAACATTCTGCACAGCGACAAAGTGTTCCTGTTCAACGCGCTAAATATACTTTCGCGCAAAGCGCAGCAAGGCGCATCGAATCTGCTTGCCGTATCCAACGGAACCATTGCCGAGCGTCTCGCACTCTTCGTGCTTTCGCTCACCCATCATGGGGCAAAAGAAATAGTCTTGAGCTACAAGCAGAAAGACATGTGCACCGTGCTTGGAGTGCAACGCTCATCATTCATCACTGCAATGACAAAGCTGCACGACGATGGTGCTGTGCGCTTCAATCCTACCGAAATCATCATAACCGACCGCAGCAAGCTGCTCGACATACTCCACACCGAGGAGTAGCGATGACAAACCGCTGTGTGGTGTGAAGCCTAACGCACCACTACGCCTGGACAATTCAGCGCATCAATGCTTGCACGGTTCTATTGTAAATATGTCGGCAATTGTTGCACTTATACGCTTCATTATGTGCAAAAACAATTGAATTATTTGTGAAAATGAAGTTTTTTCAGTAAATTCGCACAAAATTAGCAGAAGTGCGCAAAATTACACTTGCACTTTGCTATAATGACAATCTTTTCAACAAAGACAACACGGTGTTAAAGACAAGGGACAAACTCATTGAAATTGCTCGTCAGCTATTCGCTCATAAGGGGATAGAAAACACCACTATGAACGATATCGCTTCCGCCTCAGACAAGGGGCGACGCACTATTTACACCTACTTCCGCAGCAAGCGCGACATATACAACGCTGTGGTGAAAACTGAGAGTGACAAGATAATCGACAAGCTCTCAGCTATAGTTGCACTGCCGATCGAGCCCGAAGAGAAGCTGATGGACTTCATCTTCGCCCGCTTTGAGGCAATCAAAGAATCGGTAACGCGCAACGGGACATTGAAAGCAGGCTTTTTCAGAGATGTACGCAAAGTAGACCGCGCCCGCCGAAGCAACACATCGTCGGAAGCCAATATGCTGAAGCAGATACTGCTCGAAGGCGTGAACCAGGGAGTGTTCCACATACGCCATGTGGAACAGACAGCCATGGTGATGCTGCTGTCGCTGCAAGGGCTTGATGTGCCCTACATTCGCGACAATTTTTCAGAGCTCGGAATAGAAAAGCTAAAGCTACGCGAATACATCGACGACTTCATAATGAACGGAATAAAGAACAAATAAATAATCATCTGAAATTACCTCCTATGTATATCAACGCAACAGGCTACTACGTTCCCTCAGGGAGAGTCGACAACGACCATTTTCTCAATATCAACGGCCTTACAAGCGACTGGATTGTGCAACGCACAGGAATCCGCACACGCTCCATTGTGGGCGAAGGTGAAGGCTCCGACACAATGGGACTTGCAGCTATTGAAAATGCGCTGCCTACCCTGCCCTACGAGATAACGGATGTTGATTTAATCGTTTCGGCGTGCTATTCACCCTACGACACTGTTGCCACGCTTGCACACGTGGCCCAGCAGAAATACAATATCGACGGCGCAAAGGCCGTCTACGCTTCATCGGCATGCTCATCATTTGTGAACGGGCTCGAAATCGTTGAGGGCTATTTCGCCATGGGTAAAGCCTCTAAAGCACTCCTCATCTGCTCAGAACACAACACATACTACCGCAACGAAAGCGACCCCAAGTGCGGACACTTGTGGGGCGATGCAGCCGTAGCATACTTCATATCAAAAGAGCCGGTTGCCGACACCGACATGACAATCAAGGCTGTCTATACTTGCGGTCTTGGCAATATCGGCAAGGGTCCCGACGGCGTAAAGCTGCGCCCTCATGAGGGCGGAATCAGCATGCCCTACGGCAAGGACGTATTCCTGCGTGCTTGCAACTACATGATTCACGCCCTTGAACAAGTGACCAAGCCATTCGGCATGGCAGTAACCGACATCAACTACATCATCTGCCACCAAGCCAACAAGCGCATTGTGGCAAACGTAGCACACCAGCTTGAACTGCCCGACGACCGCTTCATCAAC
>CAMFSS010000305.1 GCA_945983195.1 uncultured Prevotellaceae bacterium
GGGTGGGTTGTGGGGGTTGGCGCTGTGTGGGGGTGGCCACGTTCCAGGTTCTTCGATAAACTCTCCGCATCGGCGAGTGCGGAGTAATTGCCCTCCACCCGAAGGCGATGATGCAATCTCTCCACGTTCTCCGTTGCGCCCTCCACAGAAGTCTTTTGCCTTTGCACTTAGAACAGTGGCAAGCTGCCCGGTCGGTGCATCGGAACAAGAGAGTATAGCAATGTGAAGCCTCTACGCCTCCGCGATACCGCACTCACTACGCTCATACGGTATCTGCTCCAACTCCGCTGCTGCACACCGCTACCGCTTTGCAACACACTCTTTCAACGGCTAACGCTGTTGTCCGATACCTCCCTTGCACAAAGTGCTTGTAAGGCAGAGCCTTCTCGCTCCGTTCTCCACTGCGAGCAAGAGATATACTATCATCGCCTTCTGTCCCACATTGCGGTGCACTCGCATTATTCGCCTGTCGGCATTTCATTATTCGCCTGCGGCAGAGCGGATTTATCGCCAATGGAACACGTCGGCTAACATTCTTCGCTACGCCCTCTTCGGCGGACAACGGCACGGCAGTACGAGCAGTATTCGGTCGGGTTCGGAACAGGAGATTGTGCTAACTCCCTGACCTCTACGTCTCCGCGACACCGCACTCGCTGCGCTCCTACGGTGTCTGCTCCGTCGCCCGGTCCTGGAGACGCTACCGCTTTGTCACAAACTCCTTCCGGCAAGCCGCTCCGAAACCGACCTATGCTCCAACTGCCTTTGTGCTGTCGTCCGCTCGTTCCGTTTTCCGCACGAGCATAGCCGACAATATTACTTCCATTGGCTGCATTGATTATTCGCGATGTGCGGTGCGACGTGGCATTAACTCCATTCCGCCTATGACGGCTGCCGCTGCACTGCTTTCGAGTTTTGTTCGGGCAGTTTGACGTGGCGACACCGCACAGTGACATCGACGCGGCAAGCCGGTCGAAGACACTTCTTCGGCGGTATCGCCACTAATTGCCTGAACAACTCCAAATCCGCTCCGCTCTCGCCGTCATCATCTCCATTACGCACAGCCTCGTCATCACCGCTCGTCGCATTGTTTAACCTTGCCTTTGGCAAGAGAGTGGTGTTGTTGTGAGATACCAAATTCGGCTTTGCCGATTTTGGCTCTCACGCCAACGATTTCACCGCGCATCGCTCGCATATTCCGCTCGGCTCTTTGGTGGTTGCTCGCTCTCGCTCCGCAGTGCGGTGGGAGGTCTTTGCAGACAGCAGCAGGAGGAATACTTCCCCTGCACCCCTTAATCGGTTATTACATAGCCGATTATCATTTTCAGTCCTTAACTGGCGTGAAAATTCCGAAATGCCGGCTTGAGGAAGATAACATTGCTGTTTATTTGCAGTTTTAGCAATGTTATCTAATGGTACTACTTTTCGGAGCAGTGTTATTCGCTTTGGTGGACTTCTGCAAGTGTTGCTCATTTTTACGAGATAATTTGAAAGCTCCATTTTCCGCCTATTCTATGCCATATTGGCGGCAGTAGTAGAAGAATGTGCCGATACCGATTTTGCGAGTTGAGCGAAGTAGGTTATTGAATTTGCGGTCGCACTCGGCGGAATTGTAACCGCTATTCTGCGAACTGCACAGGTGAAACCACTGCCTTCCGCTTTCGCCCAGCGAGGACAATGCGGCACCGATTTTCACCCAATCTTCATAATTGGCTGTGAGGTCTATGTGCCGCATCGCAATCTCTCGACAAAGTCGTGCCACCTTCTCTTCGACATCGCTTTCCACATAGCCACATTGACACCATTGGCGTGACTTTTTCGGCTCGCGGTAGATACCGCTGAATGGCTTTACATCAAGGTTGATGTAGGGATGTTCGTCATAACTCAGGCACCTCAGTCGGCACACGTCACCGCAAGCGCGGTCGATGTTGATGCCCATATCGGAAAACACACGCACCAACTGCTCAAACTGTGCCTTGTGCAACTGCGGATAGCGTAGCGGAATGATTACGAAGTAACCCTTGCCGCTGACGGAATGTGCCGCGTATGCCACTTCCTCAATCCGGCTAAGCACATCTTCAATAAGCGTATCAAAATTCGCTATATGCTCATTGTCCTTGCGGTCAATGTCAACGCATATTAGTCCGCTGTGCCGCACAAGGTTGTCGGCTAAACGTGTGGGCGAAAAGATACCGCTAATCGTTGCTTGTGGCAGCGACATCTTTATCTTCCGTTTTCGCTCGGCATCGGTGCATGAACGCAGTTCAGCGATTGCCGACACATCGACATTCGTAAGGAAATCGTGAAGCGTGGAAAGATGTCCGATGCGGTCTTTCACGCCACGATAAACGGTGATTTCTATTTCTTGAAACGATTTCATATTTCCAAAAATGAGGTTAAGGTTAATTCTATGTCCTTTGCATTGATTTTCAGTTGTTTAGGTATTGACTTGGTATTAACCTTTCGTTAACCTTGTAGAGTGTTCATTGGGTTAATACTTGGTTAATACCTTGTCAATACTTATTGCTCTGAATTTAAGTGCGTTACAAGCAAATTAACCTTAACCTACTTTTGCGCTTTTTATTTTTGAGATATAAGCAGGTGATACGCCAATCAGTTTGGCAAGTTGCCCTTGCGGCACATCGGGATATAGTCTCAAAAACGCAGAAAGAAGTTCGGTCTTGCTCATCTGCTCGGGTTTCACAATCGGCTGCTGTTCGGCTATCCGAGAATACACCAACAGTGCCATCTGCTCGAAGTATTCCATACACCTACGCACTAACTCCATCTGCTGTTGCCGCATGATGTAGTAGGCTTACCGCATACCGCTTGGCTATGCCAGGTCGAGAACGGGTACTATTCCGGCATAGCGGAGCACCTGTATCTGCAATTTGCTATAGATTGATGCCACATAGTCGCAGTCAGCCATAGCCTTTTTGTCTTGCAGATAGTTGTGGTAGTCGTCATACAAGGCATCAGCTTCTTTGCCGAGCGACACCTCGCCATCGGTGCTGCGGACAAGCGTATAGTGGTTGCCATCGGGACTGTGATATATTCCCTCGTAGAGCATTCGCACGGTCTGAGCCCATTCGCAAGCGATGCTGTATGGCAAGGTCTCGTGACTTCGGTGCGGATATTCAATATCCTCGGCAACGCTGAACAGGAATCGTTGGTTCAAGCCATTGGTCATGAAGAGTTCACTGCCAAAGGTGGAGCGGAGCATACCGGTCTGCAAGTCACCAATGATGTTGATGCACGGGTCTATGATGAGCATCGTGAAGCCGTTCTAGCGG
>CAMFSS010000306.1 GCA_945983195.1 uncultured Prevotellaceae bacterium
CTTAAGCCTTACGACAAAAAATCGGAGATTTACAGCCGTAACACATCCACAGAGTATCCACATATCATCGGCAACGACAAGATGCGACAGCTTGCCGACAGCATAGTGGCAGGAGAAACCAATCCCGTGGTTCAGGCGAGCAAGGTGTATGACTGGATTGTGGCACGATATCCATGGGCAGGAGCGCGTGACTACAGCACGATTCCCAATATCCCCGACTATGTGCTTGCCAACGGACATGGCGACTGCGGACAGGTGTCGCTGCTCAATATCACGCTGCTGCGCGCTTTAGGAATACCGGCGCGTTGGGAAAGCGGCTGGATGCTTCACCCCGATGCCAAGAACCTACACGACTGGGGCGAAATATACTTTGAAGGTACGGGCTGGGTGCCTTGTGATGTGTCATTTGGTCGTTCAACCAAAGGAACCGGCATCAAGGACATCTACAAGACCGGTACGGACATTTACCGTTTTGCCACCAATGAGGGTGTGAACGGACATTTGTCGCCAGAGAAGAAATACATACGCTGTGAGACCGTGGATTTCCAGTTGGGCGAGGCTGAATGGAGCGGAGGAAACCTGCCGATGCAGAAATGGGATTCCAACCTCACAATCGACAAATTTGAACCGATAAAATAAACAGAACAGCATTATGAAGAAATATGTGTTTACACTTGCACTCATGGCGATGATGTTGCCGCTTGGAGCGCAGAATATGCAAATGGCTGTAGACAGCTTGAAGAAAATATATGCGCCCGACGGCCGCACGGCAGTGTGGAAAATTGACTGCGAGGAGCACTACAAGGCATGGACGCTCAAAGGCGTTGTCGACAATGCCCGGAACAAAGACGTGATACTCGGCGAGGCAAAGCGGCTTGGCATTGAGGTGGTAGACAGCATCAGAGTGCTTGAAAACAGCCTTGAAAAGCCGTGGGCAATAGTGAAGCTTGCGATAGCATCGCTCCGCACCGACGGCCGCCATGCAGCTGAAATGGCTACACAGGCAATAATGGGAATGCCTGTGAAGGTGCTTGAGGAGAAGGGTGACTGGTATCGTGTACAGACTCCTGACAACTATATATCATATTGCCCAGCCAACTCGCTGCAACTTGCTACACAGCGAGACATGGAGGCTTGGCGCAGTGCCAAACGCTACATTGTGACTGTGTATCAGTCGCAGCTTGTGGAGAAGCCGGGCAGTGATGCCACTGTGAGCGACCTTGTACTCGGCAACATTCTGGAGTTCAAGGGTAAAAGCGGGAAATGGATTAAACTTGCCACCCCCGACGGACGCACCGGATATGTAGCGCAGGGCGATGTGAAGGAACTTGCCGAATGGGCGCAGCAGAAGCCCGACATGAAACTTGTGGAGAAGACCGCACGGCGCATGATGGGAGCAGGCTATCTTTGGGGTGGAACATCGACCAAGGTGACCGACTGCTCAGGACTTGCCAAAGTGTGCTACTTTGCAAACGGCATCATATTGCAACGCGATGCATCGCAGCAGGCACTCTATGGCAAAAAGATTGCCGCTGCCGACTGGAATCAAGCCAAGACCGGCGACCTGGTGTTTTTCGGCTCGGCATCGGGCAGGGTGACGCATGTGGGTATCTACCTGCGTGGCGGACAATACATTCACTGCTCAGGCCGTGTGAAAATCAACAGTGTTGACCCCAGTGCAAGTGACTACCTCACGACTCCGTTCCTCTCGATAAGCCGAATAGACGGATGTGTGGGTATGCCGGGAATAGTTGCAGTGAAGGATCATAAGTGGTATTTTTAGACAGGATATTTATAAAACGACATAATTATGGACAGAAGAAAATTCATGATAGGAGCCGGAATGGGACTTATAGCCGCATCGTCGCCCATTTCAATCTCGGCAATTGACAAAGCCACCAAGAAGGTGACAAAACCGGGTCGCATGAAACTGTCGTTCATGCCCTACGAACTTCAATTGCGCCACGCATTCAATTTGGCCAAATACAGTCGCACCACCACACCAGATGTGCAAGTGCAGATAGAATATGACGGTATTGTGGGCTATGGCGAGGCATCAATGCCGCCATATCTCGGCGAGAGTGTGGAGAGCGTTACGAAATTCTTGAGCCAGGTGGACTTGTCGCAGTTCAGCGACCCCTTCCGCATGGAGGAGATACTTGACTACGTAGACGGCATTGCGCCAAACAACCGTGCTGCAAAAGCCTCGGTAGACATTGCGCTCCACGACTTGCTTGGAAAGATAATGGGTCAGCCGTGGTATAAGATTTGGGGACTGTCGCCCGAGAAGGCACCTTGCACTTCGTTCACCATAGGCATTGACAAAGCCGATGTTGTGCGCCAGAAGGTGCTTGAAGCTGAGCCGTACAAAGTGCTTAAGGTGAAAATGGGTCTTGACAACGACAAGGAGCTTGTGGAGATTATACGCAGCATGACTGACCGCCCGATTTGTGTCGATGCCAACCAGGGCTGGAGCGACAAGCACAAGGCTCTTGAAATGATAGAGTGGCTCTACGACAAGAACTGCCTTTTTGTGGAGCAGCCAATGCCAAAGGAGATGCTCGATGAAACTGCATGGCTGCGCGAGCACAGCAATCTGCCGATTATCGCCGATGAAGCATTCCAGCGACTTGGCGACATCAAGCGATTCCACGGTGTGTATGACGGTATCAACATCAAGCTGATGAAGAGTACGGGTCTGCATGAGGCATACCAGATGGTAACACTCGCACGTGCTCTCGACATGAAGATAATGGTGGGCTGCATGACTGAGACATCGTGTGCCGTGACTGCGGCAGCACAGATTTCTCCGCTTGTAGACTGGGCAGACCTCGACGGCAATCTGCTGATAGCCAACGACCGCTTCGACGGCATCAAGATAGTGAACGGACAGGTGACGATTCCCGACCGCCCCGGCATCGGCGTGAAGCTGCTGTGAGGCTCAAATACGGCAATAAAAAAAGAGGCTGCAAACAGCCTCTTTTTTTATTGTTGTTATCGTACGCTATGTTTATACATAGCCGCGGATGATGCCTCGCTTGGAGTTGCGGACGAACATGATAATTTCGTCGCGCTCCTTCGATGCCGGAAGCTCAGCCTCGATGCGCTCAACGGCATCGCTGTTGTTGAGCCCCGAGAGATACAGGTAGCGGTAGATTTCCTGAATTTCACGAATCTGCTCATTGGTGAAGTTGCGACGGCGAAGACCGATGGAGTTGATTCCGGCATAGGCGATAGGTTCGCGACCAGCCTTCACATAG
>CAMFSS010000307.1 GCA_945983195.1 uncultured Prevotellaceae bacterium
GTTTCAACCGCGTGTATGGCACCAAGGGTGGTAGCCACTTCCACTTCGTGCTCGGTCAGGAGTTCTAATGCACAACAAAAATGCTTAATAAATCAAAAATCAGACAATAGGAATAAACCATCAGCCGTTTCTTCGGTCAAACAGTTGATTTTAACGTAAAAGAAGACAGTCATGAAAAGATTATTTATTGCCGCTTTTGCAGTGCTTGCCTGCTCGCTCGGAGCTTGGGCGCAGAAATTTGCTTTGGTCGATATGGAATATGTCCTAAAGAATATTCCGGCCTACGAGATGGCTAATGAGCAGCTCAATCAGGTGTCGCAGCGTTGGCAGAAGGAGGTCGACGACCTCGCCAAGGAGGCGCAGACGCTCTACAAGAATTTCCAGAACGACATGGTGTTCCTCACCGATGAGCAGAAGAAGAAACAGGAAGAGGAAATCGTCGCCAACGCGCAGCAGTTCACGTAGTTTCGCTCACAATGCCGTGAAAAAGGTGAGCGAGGAGCGTGGATATCAGGTCATTTTCGACCGTGCTTCGTCGCAAAGCATCATTTTCGCCTCTCCCAAGATAGATATTAGCAATGAAGTGCTTGCAAAATTAGGATATTCAAAATAAAATTGTAATTTTGCAGAATATTTCTGAAATTAAAAATTTAATAGCATATTTTTGAACATTATGATTAAGAAATTAATTTTAGCTGCATTTTTGGCATTGCCAATGTGCATCGCTGCCCAGACTTTGAAGTTTGGCACAGTAAATTCTCAGGAGATTTTCAGCCTCATGCCCGACAAGGCTGCTGCCGAAACCACGCTCAAGGGCGTTTCGGAGAAGTATGAGGCTGAGTACAAGAAACTTTCAGAGGAGATTGAAAAGAAATACAAGGAGTTCCAGGCTCTCGACGAGAACACTCCGCAATCTATCCGCGACAGCCGCACTCGCGAAATTCAGGATTACTCTCAGAAAATCCAGAACTTCCAGCAGATGGCTCAGCAGGACCTTGCAAAGCAGCAGGAAACCCTCCTTGCTCCTATCACCGAGAAGATTCAGAAGGCTATTCAGGCTGTCGGTGCCGAGGGTAGCTTCACTTTCATCTACGATCTCTCGATTCCGGTAATCGTCTACATCGGTCCGGGTGCCGAAGATGTTACTCCGCTCGTTAAGGCTAAACTTGGAATTCAGTAATTCATAGCTTCAGCATTTTAATAAGACAATATCAAATATAATGTAGCAAGCCTCGGATTATCCTCCGGGGCTTTCTTTTTTCTGACGCTTTGCTCGCTTTTTTGTGTCATTTCAGTCGCTATTTGTCTTTTTTCGCTGGTTTGGGGTGCATAATTCGCAGATTATGTGTAATTTTGCATTATGGGACGAATTTTGGCAATTGACTTCGGACGCAAGCGTAGCGGCATCGCCGTCACCGACACGCTTCAGATTGTGGCTAATGGGCTTACCACCGTTCCCACTCACACGCTCATCGACTTTCTGCAAGGGTATGTGCAGCGCGAGCCGGTCGAGCTGATTGTGGTTGGGCAGCCAAAGCAGTTGAACGGGCAGCCATCGGAGAGCACCAAGTGGCTTGAGCCGTTTCTCAACCGTCTGCGGAAGGTTATGCCCGATATGCCGCTGGTGATGTGGGACGAGCGTTTCACATCGGTCATTGCGCACCGTGCAATGATTGATGGAGGAATGAAGAAGATGGACCGCCGCAACAAGGAGATTGTCGACACCATTGCCGCTGCCGTCATACTCAACGACTATTTGCAGAGCCGCCGGTCGACCCTTTAGCAGTGCGCCATTTGTCGCATCTGCCTCTGCCGAGTCGATGCCTCCCTGCTTTTTTATTGCTGAAAACAAAGAAAGAAACAGATTATAGAATGATACTACCGATTTATCTTTACGGTCACCCGGTACTTCGCCGTGTTGCCGACACCGTTACCCCCGAATATGAAGGGTTGGGTGAACTTATCGAGAATATGAAGGCCACCATGTATGCCTCCGAGGGCATTGGCATCGCTGCTCCGCAGGTGGGTGTGAGTGCGCGCATTGTCTTTATCGACGCTTCGGCTCTCAAGGAGAATTTCCCCGAGCTTGCCGACTCGAAATACGTGCTTATCAACCCTGAAATCACCGTGCTCGACGATGGAAAGCGTCTTTCGCGCGACGAAGGCTGCCTGAGCCTCCCCGGAATATACGAGGGCGTGCAGCGCACCGAGAAAATCCGCATCAAGTGGCAAGATGAGAACTTCACCGAGCACGACGAGGTGATTGAAGGCTATCTCGCTCGCGTCATGCAGCATGAGTGCGACCACCTCAATGGCAAGGTGTTTGTCGACCATCTGTCGCCTATTCGCAAGCAGCTCATCAAGGGCAAGCTCAACAATATCGTCCGCGGAAAGGTCAATTGCGACTATCGCACCAAGGGCGTGGCAAAAAAATGACATATTACTTATTCAAAATCAATTAGACCAATAATTTATGGCTGACGACAAGAAAGTGATTTTCTCGATGGTGGGTGTGAGCAAAATCTATCCGCCGCAGAAGCAAGTGTTGAAGGATATTTATCTTTCGTTTTTCTACGGTGCCAAAATCGGCATCATCGGACTTAATGGAGCCGGAAAATCTACGCTCCTAAAGATT
Source organism: uncultured Prevotellaceae bacterium (assembly GCA_945983195.1). Lineage (GTDB taxonomy): Bacteria > Bacteroidota > Bacteroidia > Bacteroidales > Muribaculaceae > CALZFJ01. The sequence goes on from CAMFSS010000307.1 coordinate 2,636, forward strand.
ATCGCCGGCATTGAGAAGCAATATCAGGGCGAAGTGGTGTTCTCTCCCGGCTACTCTGTGGGGTATCTTGAGCAGGAACCGAAGCTCGACCCCGAAAAGACCGTCAAGGAGGTGGTGCAGGAGGGTATGCAGCATGTGCTCGACCTAATTGCCGAGTTCGACAAGGTGAACGAGAGTTTTGGCGACCCCGACGTGCTCGATGACCCCGACAAGATGGACAAGCTAATTGCCCGTCAGGCTGAATTGCAGGATAAGCTCGATGCCTGCGATGCCTGGAACATCGACAACAAGCTGGAGCGTGCCATGGACGCACTGCGCTGTCCGCCCGAGGAGCAGAAGATTGCTACACTGTCGGGTGGTGAGCGTCGCCGCGTGGCTCTGTGCCGTCTGCTCTTGCAGCAGCCCGACATTCTGCTGCTCGACGAGCCTACCAACCACCTCGATGCCGAGTCGATCGACTGGCTTGAGCAGCACCTTCAGCAATATGCCGGCACCGTGATTGCCATCACTCACGACCGCTACTTCCTCGACCATGTGGCAGGCTGGATTCTCGAACTCGACCGTGGCGAGGGCATACCCTGGAAGGGTAACTACTATTCGTGGCTCGACCAGAAGACCAAGCGC
>CAMFSS010000308.1 GCA_945983195.1 uncultured Prevotellaceae bacterium
CCTCTGCGTAACGGCTTCGGCTCTGTATGCCCAGACAGGTGTGGGCAATTGGGTTATCCACCCGGTAATCGCCGCAAACACAACCAACATAATCGCCTCCGGCGACATGATATATTATCTTTCCGACGGCAACCTTTTCTTCTACGACAAGCGCGGTGACGAAAGCGGATTCCTGTCGCGCAACAATAAGCTCAACGACGTGCAGGTACGGCAAATTTACCTCAACCAAAACGACGGCTCTCTCATGGTGGTGTATGAATCGTCGAACATCGACATTATCAATGCCGACGGCTCGGTAACAAACATTCCCGACATTGCCAACACCGACATCGACCCCAAGGGTATCAACAACGTCACCTTCAATGGCAACAGGGTGTATGTTGCCACTGATTTCGGATTTGTCATTCTGAATGCCGACAAGGATTATGAAGTAATCGAGTCGCAGAACTATGGCGAAAGCACTTCATCGGCAGCCGAAGTAAGCGACTTCATAATTATCTCAAAAGCCGACGGTGCGTTTATGTCGGCAAAGTCACATGCCCTGCACACAATCAGCACATTCACCAAATTCCACACACAGCCCAATGCCAAATTCTACAGCGTGAACGACTCAACCATTCTGCTCGACGAAGGCTGGACCTACCGGTATGTGTTTGATGCCACGGGACCGAAGCCCAGGACAGTTGCCGCAAAACTTGGTCTGCGGAATCTCGCCAAGTACGAAGGCGGATTCATAGGCACTTCACGGTCGACCCCATACAGCTTAGTCACATTCGACAACGAAGGACTGAACAACGTATCCACCCCACTGCCCGACGACATGAAATCGTCACTAATCACAACCGCCGAAACCGACGGCTCAGTGTGGGAACTGTCGACAAAAGGCATCAGGCACTTAATGCTTGAAAACGGCGAAGTGACGACTCTTTTCACCGATTATTTCAAGTATAACTCATCGTCGGTGCTTTTCCCTTTCTATCTGCGCTTCAACGATGCTCTCGGAAAGCTTTTTGTGACCGACTGCGGTGCCAACTCTTACATTTCCAACAACACTGCCCTGTCGCACATCAGCACTCTTGAAAATGGATTCTGGAGCAACATGCTGCCCGACAGCATTCCCACTTTCGGCACCTATCCCGATGGCAAGCTGCGTGGCATCTACACCCCTGTTTTCGACCCCGACGACCCTGAAACTTACTATATAGGCACGCGATTCGAGGGCTTGCTGAAAATCAAAGGCGATAAAGTGGTTGCAAAGTACGACTGGACAAATTCACCCTTCCTGAAAGGATGGTCGGCTACTGTGACATGCCTTAACTTCGACAGCAATAAGACATTGTGGGCATACGGCGTGACCGAGGATAAATTATATGCCCTTCCACGCTCAAAGCAGGAGAACCCAACCATCGACGACTGGATTCCGGTGAACGTGGACGTGCCTGAAAATTCAATGCACAAGACTCAAATGTCGATTACACGGCGCGATGAAATAAAGGTGATGATAGTGAGTGGTGCATCTAACCAGCTGATGCTTTTCTACGATGGGGGCGACCCGGCGAGCCAATCCATTAAGACAATACTCTTCAACACCGGCGACCTAATTGACCAAGACGAGAAATCTTTCACATGGGAGTGGCTGCTATGCATCACCGAAGATGCCAACGGCAGAATATGGCTCGGCACTTCGAATGGCGTGATTGAATTCAATCCCGCAAGCGCATTCGACCCCGGATTCCGCATAAACCGCATCAAAGTGCCGCGCAACGACGGAACAAACTATGCCGACTATCTGCTCTCGGGCACTACGGTCACGGCAATTGCCGTCGACGGTGCCAACCGCAAGTGGATTGGAACGCTAAATATGGGTCTGTATCTCGTCAGTGCCGACGGCTCGCAGATTCTCAAGCACTTCACCACAGACAACAGCCCTCTCACAAGCAACTACATAATCTCGCTGTGCTGCAACCCCACCAACAATGCGGTGTACATTGGCACACCTATTGGATTGCTTGAATACTATAGTGATGCCGCTCCGGCTGCCGAAAGCTACAACGACATCTATGCCTATCCAAATCCGGTGCGCCCCGACTATACAGGCGACATCATCATCACCGGACTTATGGAAAATTCGCTCGTGAAGATTGCCGATGCCGGCGGCAAAGTGATTCGCTCAATACAATCAACCGGCGGAATGGCTTCGTGGGACGGATGCTACCAGGGCGGCGGTCGCGTAAAGACCGGTGTGTACTACGTGCTTGCCTCCAACAACGAAGATGGGTCGAGCAACGGCGTAGTCACTAAAATCCTATTCATAAAATAGCGTAGCACAAGGAATGCTGCACACACATGGCAGCCCTCCTTGTCAAACTCTCAGAAAAAAATGGCGAATCAGATGCCCGGCACAGTGTCATTAAGGTGCTCGGCATAGATGCGACAGGCAAGTGCCACCGTCTCCACGCAAGGACGCTTCTTGTAGTATTCGGGAGTGCGTTCTTCGGGGGTAGTGGTGATGGGTGTCATTGGCTTCAGTCCAAGCAGCTCAGAGCACACAATCGAGCCTGCCTCTTTCTCAAAGCGATGGGCAAGCTGCTGCACAAGCGCGTAATTGCGAGCCTTCCCTTCATTGTCGCCCTCAACGACCGAACCGGTTTCAAGTCCGACAAGCATGCACATGCCGCTCACAGCACCGCAAGTGAGGCGCATACGCCCCAAGCCGCCGCCAAACGACGACGACATGCGCAATGCCAGGTCACGCTCAAGCCCATACACGTCGGCAAAAGCCATAACCACTGCCTGCGAGCAGTTGAAACCTTTCTTGAACCACTCTTTTCCGCGCTCCACGCGCTCTTCTACATCTACTTTCATATCATAGTGTGTATATTATTGTCAGGTGTGTGCCAAAGGGAAAAAACAGGCAATTCATCGCACCACATTGATGCGTCCTACGACTACAGCCTCGGCTGAGCCTTCAGCCGGCTTAGCGGTGATGGTGTAGCGTCCGGTAGGCACGCGCTTCCCTGCGGTGTCGTTCAGATCCCACAGTGCAGTGCCTCCATCGGCAACAACTGTAGCCACCGTTGTGCCTTTAGCATCGATGAAGTTCACCGTAGAACCTGCAACGAGCTTCTCCACAGCCACCAATCCCGTGTAGCCCGAAGGCACATTGGCAGGCGATATGGTCACGTGTGAATAATCACGCTCACCGGGTGTAACACCGGGATTGAACACTGCAAATCCGTTGCCTGTGCCCACAT
>CAMFSS010000309.1 GCA_945983195.1 uncultured Prevotellaceae bacterium
GCCTCCGACACGCCCATTGCTGCTCGAAGCCAATACACTTCATTGTAGGTCGAGGCATAGCCCATCATCAGCGTTACCGCCGACCACACCGCCAGCGACACCACTATCAGCCATTTGCGGCTCACGCGGTCGGCCACTATTCCCGAAATAGGGCTCATGAAGCCGTATATCCACATGAAGGCTGCCATAATTTTTCCAAACATCACCTTGCTTTCAAGGTCGGTTATGTCCACAGCCATGGCGTCACGCATCGTCGAGAGCATCTGACGGTCCATATAATTCAGCAGTGCCACCACCCACAGCAGTGCCACCACCATCCAGGGATAGAAATTCTTTTTTGTGAGATTTGTCATCTTGGTAGTTGTTTTTTTGGGGTTATAAGAGATAGTTTTTTAGGTATTACACTTGTCTGCACAAAATTACATTTTTTTCGCAATCTATCGCAATTTTTTCGTCACTTTTTTACCGTTTTGTGCATATTTGGCAAAAAATCATCGGATACAAGGGCTCGCTAAAGCCCGATTGTATCCGATGCAAAAATATAAAATTATGAAACAAAGTCGAGAATCCTTCATTTTTCGCCACACAGTGTGTGCCGATTATCCCTTGTTGGCACGCTTGCGCTCAAGTTCATCAAGTATTATCTTGCGCAGGCGCAAGTGGTGCGGTGTCACCTCCACATACTCATCGGCCTTGATATATTCAAGTGCCTCTTCAAGGCTGAACACTACCGGTGGAATGATTCGTGCCTTGTCGTCGGCTCCCGAAGCACGCATATTGGTGAGCTTTTTCGATTTCGTCACATTCACCACTATGTCGTTCTCCTTGGCGTTTTCGCCCACAACCTGTCCGGCGTAGACCTCCTCCTGCGGGAAGATGAAGAAGCGTCCGCGGTCCTGTAGCTTGTCGATTGCATACGCGTAGGCTGTTCCTGCCTCCATTGCTATGAGCGAGCCATTGGTGCGACGCTCAATTTCTCCCTTCCAGGGCTGGTACTCCAAGAAGCGGTGCGCCATGATTGCCTCTCCTGCCGAGCCGGTCAGCACATTGGTGCGAAGACCTATGATGCCTCGCGACGGTATGTTGAATTCCAGGTGTATGCGGTCGTTCTGGGTCGACATTGATGTCATTTCGCCCTTGCGGCGTGTCACCATGTCGATGATTTTGCTCGAGTATTCTTCGGGCACATTGATCGTAAGCTGCTCTATCGGCTCGCACTTCTGTCCGTCAATCTCCTTGATAATTACCTGGGGCTGACCCACCTGAAGCTCATAGCCCTCACGGCGCATAGTCTCAATGAGCACCGAGAGGTGCAGCACACCGCGCCCGAACACGTTCCAGGCATCTTCGCTCTCAGTGCGCTCCACACGCAGCGCGAGGTTCTTGTCAAGCTCGCGGGCAAGGCGGTCGGCAATGTGGCGCGAGGTCACATATTTTCCGTCTTTGCCGAAAAATGGCGAATTGTTGATAGTGAACGTCATCGACATTGTTGGCTCGTCGATAGCGATACGCGGAAGCGGCTCAGGATTGTTCACATCGGCAACAGTGTCACCAATCTCAAATCCCTCGATTCCCACAAGTGCGCAAATGTCGCCCGATTTCACGCTCTGCACCTTCTTGCGACCCATGCCCTCAAACACGTGCAACTCCTTGATGCGCTGCTTCACCACCGAGCCGTCCTTCTTGCACAGGGCTATGTCCATTCCCTCGCGAAGCTCGCCGCGATGCACTCTACCCACGGCAATTCTACCCACGTACGATGAGTAGTCGAGCGATGTGATAAGCATCTGAGCATCGCCCTCAAGCTCCTGCGGAGCGGGAATATATTCTATGATTGCATCAAGCACGGCATTGATGTTGTCGGTAGGCTTGCGCCAGTCGAGGCTCATCCAGTTTTGCTTTGCCGAGCCATATATTGTGGGGAAATCAAGCTGTTCCTCGGTTGCATCGAGGTTAAACATAAGGTCAAACACCATCTCCTGCACCTCATCGGGGCGGCAGTTGGGCTTGTCCACCTTGTTGACCACCACAATCGGCTTCAGTCCCATCTGAATCGCCTTCTGGAGCACAAAGCGCGTCTGAGGCATCGGACCCTCAAATGCGTCAACGAGGAGCAGGCAGCCGTCGGCCATATTGAGGACTCGCTCCACCTCTCCTCCGAAATCAGAGTGTCCCGGAGTATCTATAATGTTGATTTTATAGCCATTGTAGTTGATTGAAACATTCTTCGAAAGAATGGTAATCCCTCGCTCACGCTCCAAGTCGTTGTTGTCGAGCATAAGCTCACCTGTGCTTTGGTTGTCGCGGAACAGATTACCTGCAAGCAACATCTTGTCTACCAACGTAGTTTTGCCATGGTCGACGTGCGCGATAATGGCAATATTCCTAATCTTCTGCATATAATACACATTTCGGGGTGCAAAGTTACAAAAATCCTATGAAAATTCTTGTCTGTTGCCACCAAAAATCTATCTCATCAGCACAAACTTCACAATTTTTTCACAAATCGCTATTCTCCCGACAAAAAATCACCGCCAATTTGCTGTTATGTGAAATTTTATTACTACCTTTGCACCCGAATTATTAACAACTCAAATTTTTTATAAAGAATGTACTTAGATTCTGAAAAAAAGAAAGAAATCTTTGGGACGTACGGCGCCAGCAATACTGATACTGGGTCTGCTGAGGCACAGATTGCATTATTCTCAGTCCGTATCTCCCATTTGACTGAGCACCTCAAGTCAAATCACAAAGATTATAGAACTGCTCGCGCTCTTAAGATGCTCGTTGGTAAGCGTCGTCGTCTTCTCGATTATCTCATCAAGAAGGACATCAACCGCTACCGCGCTATCATCGCTAAGAAAGAGCTTGGTATCCGCAAGTAATCCGGACACCATCAGAAAACCCAAAAAGGAGACACACACGTGCCTCCTTTTTTTCATTCCTGCCCACCAAGAACGATTAAAGCGGATATTTTTGATTCTCCACTCATTTGTTGTAATTATTGATAAATTATCACTGCACTCGGCATAACAAAAATGAAAAACTTTGTTTTTCTTTTTGATTCTGCACTCGTTTGTTGTAATTTTAGATAAATTAGGCTGCGGCTCGGAAGAACAAAATTAAAAAAGAGTTTTTTATTTTGTTTTTCACTCGCCTTGCACTAATTTTGTATGTGCAAAGCAAAATCACTACTACTATGGAGAAGAAGCAGTTGAAATTGTGCCCTTTGGGTATGCAGGATTTTCAAG
>CAMFSS010000310.1 GCA_945983195.1 uncultured Prevotellaceae bacterium
GGATGAGAAGCCGGAGCGGGCGGCAATTTCGTACATTGTCATCTGCGGATTTGTGCGCATCAATTGAATGGCATAGTCAATTCGCTTTTTGTTGATGTAATCTGAAAAAGATACGCCAAATTCATCGTTGATGGCAGTTGAAACATATAGGCGATTGGTACATAGTTCAGCTGCTATGTCCGAAACTTTCACGTTGTGTCGCAAAAAGAGTTGCTGTTGCGTTACAACCTCTTCGATGCGTCGAGCAAGTGAATTTTCCGATTCGCAGTCGGGGAGATGCTCCGATATGGAAGCATCCTCTGTTTCTTCCTGCACAAAGTTATCGATAGTGAATGTCTGTCTTAAACTGATGAAGCCCAGAATATACAGTAATGAGGAAAAAGTAAGTGATGGTATGGCTATAGTCCAAGGTGAGTCGCCGAAGCGGTAGCGACCGAGAAAATTGAATATGATAGACGCAACGGCACAAGCAGTGAATACATACATAAACCATTGGTATACGACAAGTCGCTTCCCTTCGGTATCGGCATAATATGCTTCAATGGATTTGTTATACTCTGAAATCTTTCGCGATCCCGCCACAAGAACTGTCACCACTTCGATAGCAAAAATTATCTTAGCCGCGAACCTCACGAAGCCCATTACCCGGCAGAGTCCCGTGCCACTACCATAGTTCTCCTTATATGAAATGATGCGAACGAAGGTGTCAATGTCGTGAGGCGACATTATCGTGTATATGGTCGAAACTATTATACCTATCACCACCGCCGGGGCGAGATACCACCATGTGCGACGCAAGTGACTCTCCGACGAGGTCATACTGTCGATGTAAAGGTAAAACATCGGGTAAACGGCAAGATTGGAAAAGGCGTAAAGACTGTCGAACAAAGGCATGTTGCTGTAGAAGCGATTAAGAAACACGCAGTGACCGGCATAGAGCAAGGTTGCCACTGCCATAAACAGCATAAGCATCATGCGGGCTTTGTTGCGACCATCAAAGTATTGGTTCAATGCTATCATTACGACCCAAAAGCCACAAACAAACATTGGAAGGGAAGTTAATATGAGATTGGCCATTTGATTTTCTTGTTGGTGAAAATTTTTCGGATGCAAAGTTATGAAATATTTATTATTCACACTATTTAAAGGTCTGTAGATAGTGTATTTGCCAATATGAGAATGTGTGTTTTGCTAATATGGGAATATGTTTTGCTGATATGAGAATACGTTTTTGTTGATGTGGGATAATTTTTATGGCAGTGAATAGTATCTTTGCCTGTAAAACAAAAAAATCACCTAATTTATTAAATTTATTATGAAAAAGTACTATTTATTAATCGTAATGAGCTTTGCTGCATTGGGTGTAATGGCTCAGACGACTCTTGTAGCAACACTTACTCACGCCGGGGTAACAACTGAGTACTATGGCGAAAAAGCCTTTGTTACAGCAGTTGAGGCATCAGTAGATGGAGACTTGATAACCCTTTCAGAGGGTCTCTTTACCGGCCCCACTATCAACAAGAGCCTTAATATTCGAGGTAATGGTATAGGCTCAACCGTAATAACATCCAAAGTTACATTGGATAAATCTACTGATGAAGACGAAGCAAACCATTGGCTCAACATCGAGGGCATTACTTTCAATGCCGATATAAGAATCAAGGGACCAGGCAGTAGGGAGCCTTATGTTGTGAAAGACCTGTGCATGAAAAAATGTGATATCAAGAATTTCGGATTTGAAGAATATTATTCCAATGGTTACTACTATTCGACACTAAAGAACTGCTCATTTATCAACTGCCGTATCACCAACGATATTAAAATACGCAACGTCTGTGAAGTGTCCTTCATCAACAGTATCGTAAGAGGGTATTCTTGTTCGGGCGGAGAGCAAGTGCTTAATCCAAAAGTCAACATGCTTAACTGCGTTATCATTACCAACACAGCACCGGATAGAGTAACTTATCTCAATGCCAAAAACTCCGTATTACTCATTAGCGTTAATAATTATAGAGCATATTCTTTCTCACCCACCGTTAGTTTTCAAAATTGTGTAATATCCGGTTATATAGCTGAGCAAAACGCTGTACAAAGTTTCTTCATTAATGGGATTGAGCACGATAAAACTATTTGGATGCCCATGGAAGATGTGTTCGCCACTCTTACCGAATATAGAAACTACGATGCCACCAATGATTATCAGCTGAAAGAGATTACAAGTGAAGAAGTTGACGGCACTTTGCTGGGTATTTACAATGGCAATGTACCTTATACCTCGACTGTAACTTATCCTCACTTTACCACTTTCAATGTAGCGGAAAAGGCTGTGGACGGCAAGCTGAGCGTTGAAGTGGCTACCGAATAAATGAAGTTATCAACATAATCCGTGATTCTATGCTTCGGTTTTTATTCATAATATCTATTCTGATAGCCTCAGCGCCCTGTTTGGCTCAACTAACCGTGCACTATTGGTTTGACCAGCAGACGGAGCGACAAGTACTGACCGGAAATACAATCAGCACGGAAGGTCTTGCCACTGGCATACACACGGCCCACTTTCAGATTACTGACACGGATGGAAATGTGGCGCCGGTGGAGTCGAAAAATTTTTTGGTACTTATCCACGATACGACTCTTTCTTCTGCGTATAAAGGTGTCGAATACTGGTTCGACCAAGAACCAGTAAGAACAACCTTGTCGAATAACGCCATTGACTGCAATATGCTGCCTACCGGTATTCATGCCGTTCACTTCCAGCTGATTGACATGCAAAACGCTCTCACTCCTACCCGCTCTCAGTTATTCTTAAAATTTGACGAAGAGGTAGTGAAACTCTACTATTGGTTCGATAATGACGAGGAACGCACCATCATTGACACGGACGTTACGGAAATCAGTGTTGAACATCTATCCAATGGCCGACATACCCTCAACATGATTTTAGCGGATAAAGACGGACATGCATTAAGTAGCGATTTGCAAACTGCTAACTTCGTTATTGTATGCCCTGACAATGAGCACATTGATGCTGACTCAAATGGCGAATGTGACATCTGCGGCAGCGAATATCAGGTAACAGGCATCAAGGGTGTTGAAACCGACAACGACAACCACAGCACTCCTGACGCCATCTATAACACTTCTGGCATACGTGTGCCAAGAGGATCTAGACGCATCTTGATAATCAATGGCAAGAAGGTATACAAAAAATAGATGGTGCGATTACGCCGCAACAATATTCTACAT
>CAMFSS010000311.1 GCA_945983195.1 uncultured Prevotellaceae bacterium
ACGCGCCCTCGCCCACGATCCGCCTACCTCTTTCGTCGACCACACGCCTGTACAACTGTGCTTCTTTGGGCCGTAAGACCCTCACGACCCGGCCTTCGGTTCGGGAAAAATACGCAAAGCAATAGCTAAAGTGAAGCTCTGATGCATATCGGGCGCAAAGCGAATACCACTTGGCTTCACTTTGCACTTATTTTCAGCACTGCCGTTTTGGGAGTACGGATGCGGGGCTTCAACTCGCCCCCAAGAATAAATAGGCTGTCGCCCCACAGGGCTGCGGCAGCTCCGGCTCGTGCATAATCCGCACTTGTGGCCTCTGCACTCCAAGTGCACGAATCCGGGTCGAATATATAGACTGTCGGGTTAAACCTGTACCACTCCTTCGGATGTTGCAGATAGTCGGCCGGCTGTTGACGCAGTGCCGAGAGGAATACGTCGCGGTTCACACCTCCGGTAGCGGCAATGCGCCCGTCGGCAAGTGTCACGGCAACTCCACCGCCAAGCGACACCTCATAGCCTGTGTCATCAGTCGGTCCGGGCACCACTTTCCACTCTTTATCCAATATTTCATAGCAATATCGTCCTGTCTCGAGAGTTGCCTCCCGGATCTCTCCCAATGGGGCAAATCCTCCCCACACGAACACCCGCGATTGCGTCACTGCCACCACAGGCTGAATCCTGCCGTTGCCGGGAAAATCAGCCAACCGCTGCCAGCCCTCGCCCTGACGGTCGAGATTGAGGCATAGAAGCACGTTCGACGGCTTTCCGTCGACATTTCCACCACACACATACACCGTGTTTTCATCAGCGCAGGCTGCTGTATTGTCGAGCGCAAAAGGCAGTTCTGGCAGACTGCTTATTTCCGGTTTGCCGGTTTCATCTACTCTTGCAAGCCACACCTCGGCGGTACTGCCATCTGCTGTGATGCCTCCTGCCATTACCACGCCTTTGTGTGTAGTTGCTGAAGCTCCGTAGGCTATGCACTTTGGCAGATTCCCCACGCGCTTCCACTCTCCGTCAGGCTCTTCCGGATTAAGTACGTATACGCCTTGGTAATAGCGTTTCTTGCTGTCGGCACCAAGTGGGTCATCAGGAAAATTGCAGCCTCCTGCACGCACCACAAAGTTGCCCGACACGCCACCGAAGGCTGCCGACACTCCATGCTCTATTCCAGGCTCTGCATCAAAGTCATCGTGTCCTGACGTTGTGCATTGCACGGCGGTCAATGCCACAATGCTTGCTGCCACAATGCCCACAAGGCGATATATCAATGTTCTATGGCACATAATGATTCTGTTTTTCAATCCCAAATCAGTCATTTGGGTTTATGTTATATGACAATAGGGGGCGCGATAAGAGCCGCGCCCCACGAATAATATCAGGTATTTCAATTCATGTGTTTACAGCACATTGCAGCGCTCGAAGAAGCCTATTGCCTCAAGTTCCTTCTTCATGGCAGCTTCCTCTTCGTCGGTGAGGTTCTGGAACGGTGTGCGGTTCTTGCCAAGGTCAAGGCCGATTAGCTTCATTATGCGCTTGCCGCCCACTATATTGCCACGGTAGCGGCAAATCACGTTGATTACCTCCTGCGAGAAGTTTTGGTGCTCGCGTGCTGCCTCTATGTCGCCGCGCTGCCAGCTTTCAATTATGGCTGTCAGCTCGCGTCCGTTGTAGTTGGTAGTTCCTCCGATTCCACCCTGTGCGCCGCCCATTGCCAGCGACGGCAGAATGGTTTCGTCCTGACCGTGGAGCATGTCGAATTTTCCGCCTTTGTAGATGAGGCACTGGGTGTATTTGTAGATGCTCTCAAATGTGTACTTGATTTCTGCAAAATTGGGCACTCGGCCGTCAACTGCCTCAAGCACTTTCACCATTGGCAGGAATGCGCCATTGAAAGCCGGAATGTGGTAGTAGTAGAATGGCAGCTCCGGTGCTCCGGCTGCTATCTCCTCTATGTATTTCACAAGCTCCTCCACGCGTCCTATTTTCGGGAATGGAGGTGCCATCGCACCTATTCCCCATGCTCCTATCTCAGCGGCATGGCGTGCAAGTTCGCGGCTCGACTTCACACAGCAGCTTCCCACATGCACTATCACCTTGAAGTCGGCATCGGCATATTTAATCCACTCCTCGGCAAGACGCTTGCGTTCCTCATCGGTGAGCATATATCCTTCGCCCGACGACCCATTGATGAACACGCCCTTAAGCCCGTTCTTCTTAAGCATTGCTGCGTATGCCGCTATCGGCTCCACATTCACCTCTCCATTAGGATAGAAAGGGGTAAACGGTGCATCTATTAATCCTTTGATTTTTTCCATTTCTTTCTTGGGGTTTCTATAGTTGATAATCAGGTTATTTGTCTATTCCATATTGAGCGTTGTCGGCTTCAGCACCACAAGCTGTGCTATCAGTGCAAGAACCAGTGCCCCTGCCATGAACGCAAAGCCCATGCCCATTAGCCCCTCATCGGCAAGCGTGCCGAGCACATTCGTGGCAAGTGCTCCGATGAAAAGCCCCGACATGTTCATGATTCCGTAGGCTGTAGCTCGCGAGCGGCTTCCCACAAACTGGCACAGAATCGGCATATTGTTTGCATCAAACAGTCCGTAGCCGAAGCCGAAAAGCAGACCTGCTCCCACTGCCGCCACAAGCGATGTGCCATAGCCCATGAGCACAAGCGATGGTATCATCATCGAGAGTCCTATGCTGCTCGTGTAGATGCGTCCGCGCAGGTTGCTCTTTGCCCAGCGGTCGGCAAGCGGACCGCCCACCATCACTCCCACAAATGAGGCAAAGGCTATGGTTATCGTAGCCACCGGACCTGCCCACACCATGTCAATGCCAAGGCTGTCGGCAAACAGCGTCGGAAGCCAGTTCTTCGTTGCCCAGCCGGGGACCGACGATGTGGCAAAGAAAAATAGTATAGCCCAGAATGCTGCGCATGTGAGAAGCATGCCCAGCGAGCTACCCACGCCCTTTATGCCGGTGCGTAGCGTGTCGGCAAGCGAGCTGCGGGGCTCTGCCACCCTATTCACTGGTTCTGCACCGCGCTTCTCATGAAGCAGGGCTATAAGTATCACGGCATACACTATGCCCACTATTCCAAACCAGTGGAATGTGCTCTGCCACGAAAGGTGTGAAGCGACAAAGGCTCCAAATCCGCCTACGGCCTGTCCCATATAGAGTCCTGTCATGTGGATTCCCACTGCAAGGCTCAACTGACGGCCTGCAAAAT
>CAMFSS010000312.1 GCA_945983195.1 uncultured Prevotellaceae bacterium
TCGAAGAGTGAATAATTGGTGGTACAGTTTTCCCATTTCACGTGGATTGATTCCTGTCTTGATGTATTTCTGTCCAAATAGTTGCATGGCACCTGCATGGGTCTGTGTGTCGTTCCCCGAAGCAGTAAGAAGTGCCGAGACAGCATTGAATGCAGCATAATATAGCCTGTTGGCTGCTGTTTCCCAGTAACCGAGATTAATCACACCTTTAGCTTGCTCGTATGCTCGGAGTGACTTGTCTATGCGAAATTCCACTATCGCTTTTCTTTCTTCATCGGTTAGTTTCATATCTTGATGCCGTCTTTCGTTACGTTTTTGTAGAATGGAGTGAACGATTTTGAATTCCACTCTTGTTGAGTGTAGATAATTGGGTTGATTACTTCGTCAATATCCCAACCTAATTCTCTGATGGGAAAGGAAATGGCGTCGATGTCGTGACGTGTGATTTTGTCTTTGTCAATCAGAATCAGTATATCCCAGTCTGAGCCGTTGTGGGCTTCTCCTCTTGCGCGGGAACCAAACAGTATGGCGCTGGCATTCCCGGCAGCATTTTTCTTCAATATGCTGCTGATTCCCGATTGTATCAGGTGGAAGGAATTGCTATTGCTGTCTTGCGGGCTCAATTTGTTGGGGTAATTTGTTTTACTCTTGCGAAGTTACGCTTTTTTCTGCAATTTTTGATGCTTTTCCGGCGAAATTTCTGCAAAAGAATTATTCTGCGCTATGCTACTTGTGTGAAAAATTTGTAATTTTGCAGGGTTATGACACTGAAGGAGATTTCAATACTGAACTATAAGAATATTGCGGAAGCCAATCTGGAGTTTTCGCCCAAGATTAATTGTTTCACCGGCAACAATGGAATGGGCAAGACCAATATGCTCGATGCCGTCTACTATCTGAGTTTCTGCAAGAGCAGCGTCAGCCGTGGCGGCGATGCGGTGGTAATCAATCACGATGCCGAAATGATGCTTTTGCAGGGCTGCTATGAGCGTCGTGGCGAGCAGGAGAAGATTTCCATCGGCTTGCAGCGCGGAAAGCGCAAGGTGGCGAAGCGCAATGGCAAGGAGTATCAGCTATTGAGCCGGCACATCGGGCTTCTGCCTCTCGTGATGGTATCGCCCATGGATACTGAGCTGATTCGAGGCTCGGGCGACGAGCGTCGACGCCTCATGAACCAGATTATTTCGCAGGGCGACCGCAATTATCTCGATGCCCTCATTCGCTACTCCAAGGCCCTCGAAAGCCGCAATGCCATGCTAAAGCGTGGCATTCGCGATACCATTCTCTTTGAGTCGGTCGAGGAGCAGCTTTGTGTGGCGGCTGCCTACATTCACGGTGTGCGCGCCAGGTGGATTGAGCAGTTCACGCCAATTTTCCTCGATTACTACCGCGCCATCACCAATGGGCAGGAGAGTGTGAGCCTGGAGTATCGCAGCCACCTCAATGAGCTGTCGATGCGCCAGAATCTCGGTGCTGCACGCGATGTTGATGCTGCTGTGGGCTTCACCACGCGCGGTGTGCACCGCGACGACATCGAACTTATGCTCGGCGACTATCCGATGCGTAAAATCGGCTCACAGGGGCAGTGCAAGACCTATACCATCGCGCTCCGATTGGCGCAATTCGATTTCCTCATGCAGATGTGCAGCATCACTCCGCTCCTTCTGCTCGACGATATTTTCGACAAGCTCGATGCAAACCGTGTGCGCAACATCATCGACGTGGTTAGCGGCAACACCGGTGCACAGTTCGGGCAGATTTTCATTACCGACACCAATCGTACTCACCTCGACGACATTATACGCAGCGTTGGCAGCGACTACCGCATTTTCCACGTTGCCGGAGGCGTGTGCAGTTGTGAGGAGCAGGGCAATGGACTCTCTCGCGGCGTGGGAGGCGCGAATGTGCTGCCATGAAACGCACCGAGGCTGAGACCGTAGGGCAGATTATTACTCGTCTGCTTAAAGCTGAGAATCTTGAAAGCAAATTCGATGAGCAGCGTGTGGCGGCACTCTGGCCCGAAGTGGTGGGGCAGGGAATCAACCGCTACACTGTCGACCGCTTTGTGCGTGCCGGTGTCCTCTATGTGACCATTTCCTCGGCTGCTTTGCGCAACGAGCTTATGCTCAATCGCTCGCGCCTCGTCGACCGCATCAACGACTTCATCGGCAAGAAGGTCATTACCGACATAATCATCAGATAATCAGCGGTAGCAGCAGCTCCCGTCCGACTCGTCCCACGAAGCCCATAATTAAAAAAATCATCTCAATATGCGAATAGCTCACATCAACACATTCTTCAGCAGTGGCGGCACCGCTCATGTGATGGGCGGAATAGTGGCTGCCGCGCGTGCTGCAGGACACGAATGTCTTGTGGCTGCTGCGCGTGGCGATATGCTCCGTGGTGTCGATTGCTATCGCATTGGCTCTCATGCCGGGGTGTGGCTTAATGCTGCCTCGGCACGCATTTCCGACAACGATGGCTTTCTTGCCCGGCGTGCCACCCGGCAGCTCATCAGCCGGCTTGAGGCTTTCGCCCCCGATGTGGTCCATCTGCACAATCTTCACGGCTATTACATCAATTCCGAGCTCCTTTTCAGCTATTTGCGCCGCTCCGGCTGCTGCGTGGTGTGGACTCTCCACGATTGCTGGGCAATGACCGGGCATTGTGCGCGGTTTTCGGCATTGGGGTGCAATGAGTGGGAGCGTGGTTGCCGCGAGTGCCGTCATAAGGGTGAATATCCCCGTTCGGTCGGTGCCTGCCGTTCCGCACTGAATTTCGATGCCAAGAAGCGCGCTTTTTGCGGTGTGGCGAATCTCCGCATCACCACTCCTTCGCAATGGCTTGCCCGACTGGTGAAAAAGTCATATTTGCGCGGCTATGATGTGGCTGTAGTCCCTAATGGTGTCGATTTGAGCCGTTTTGCACCGCGCGAAGGCTCCTTCAGAGAACGCTATGGCATTGGCAGCCGCACCATGCTGCTTGGTGTGGCTTCGGTGTGGTTGCAGATAAAGGGGCTTGATGATTTCATCGCCCTTGCATCAATGCTCGGCGACGAATATGCAATTGTGATGGTGGGTGTCGACAGTCGGCTGCGTAGGCGGTTACCGCACCGCATCATTGCCCTGCCGCAACTCACCGATTGCGGTGAGCTTGCCGAAGCCTACGCTGCCGCCGACTTGCTGCTCAACCTTTCGCGTGAGGAAACCTTCGGACTCGTC
>CAMFSS010000313.1 GCA_945983195.1 uncultured Prevotellaceae bacterium
GTTTTCCTCCTCCGAAGCGTCGATTGCGGGGTGCAGTCCCGTGCCGTGGGTGATGGGTCGGGGCAGGGTTAGACCGTCGATGATGAGGTGTACGTGCCGCCGGTCGGGGGCGGTGTGCACCTGGGAGGTGACATCGTAGTGGTTGGAGTCGAGGCCGTAGCAATAGATTTTACCGTCGCTCATCCAAATGTAGAGCACGATGCGGTGCGGATTTGGCAGCTCGGTGTTGTGCCCGAAGGTGTAGAAGCGCGCCATGATCTTTTCGTCCTCCACATAACACTCAAAGGGGAGCGTGACGGGCACTTCTCCCATCGACTCGTCGTGCACGACCAGCTTCTGCGACATTCCGGTGATTGAGCCGCACATCTGCGAGGCATACTTGAGATTCTCTACGTTGCGCACCTCAAGCGTGTACTCGCACACCAGCTCGTGGGGGAAGAGTGTGATGACACGCTCGTCGCGCACAACAGGCTCACTCTTCCAGCCGCGCGAATCGCTGCGCGACACGCAGGTGTAGGTGATGCCCGAAGGCATGATTTCCACATCGAGCGCGGTGCAGCCCCACATCATTTCGGGGGTCTTCACCACCAGCTCCTCCTCACCGGCACGGGGCACATCTCTCGGCGAAGTGTAGCCGAGCGGAGAGAAAAGGTCGCATTCGTAGCTCATAATGGAGTGGGTGGAGAACTGCGACATACCGCTGAAGACCACCGTCTCGGTGTCGTTGTTGTAGCAGAGCACGCGATAGCGTCCCATTGCAATCTCCACTTCGCCTCCGCGCGAGCCTGAGAAGTCGAAGCGCCGGTATTCACCGCCATCTTCGGGATAGAAGAACACGCACATGCCGTCGGGAGAGGCGAGAGGCGCGTCGCGCCAGTCGAATTCCACACGCAGCTTGGTGGTGTGAGGGTGCAGCTCGCAGAGGTCCTTGTGCACGCAGGCAGCAAGCGAGAGCATCAGACCGGCCATCACGAAGAGCCGTGACAGCAAGCTGACGATGCGCATGGGTGCTGCGGCTTGAAGGGTGCGCTGAAGTGCGCCTGACAGGCTCATTGGTCACCCCCTTTCCTCTTGTTCACATTGCCGCGGCCGATGAGCCACACAAGTGATATTTCGGCCTTAGTGGGACCAAACCAGTGCTGCTGCACGGTCTTTTGCCATACGTAGCAGTTGTCGACCGGCTTATAGTGCCAGCACTCGCCGCCGAGATAGCCCACGGCGATGGTGAAATCGAGATTGAGCCGGCGAGAGAGCGGCAGAGAGTAGCCGTATTCGATTCCGGCACCCCAATTGCACTTGTCGAACATTGATCCACCCGGCACACCGGCAATGTCGCCCGTGCCTCCAAGCTCAAGGTCGTAGGGGAGAGCCTGTGCGTTGATGCCGAGGGGATGCCCGGTGTGGGGCGGTTCCGTGGCAGCCTAGCCGAACCAGCGACGCAGCGTGACATCGCCGCCGTAGGTGCGCCAATACCAGTGCGGACCGTCGGCATTCCACCAGGAGTACATCCAGTAGGCTGAAACCGACCAGTTTCGGCCGAGATAGAAGTCGGCACCGATGTTGGGAATAAGAGCGAGGTCGTAGAGCGCATTTGTGCGCAGCGACATATAGAAATTGCGCGGAAGAGGGCGCAGAATGGGCACAGGGTGGATTTCGGGCACGATGAGGCAGGTGTCGACGTGCATGGAAAGCATTGCTCCCACAGGCTCGGCGGTGCGCCATGAGGCGAATGTGGGATTGGGCACGCGGCTGTACCACAGCATCATCTTCGAAACACGCAATTGCGGGAACAGGCGGTGGTACATATAAAGATAGGGCTTGCCGCCGCGAAGACGCTTGAGGAGCATCAGCGGGTCGGTGCCGTCGATATTCTTGCCGTCGGCGGCAGCAATCTTGCGGAGAAGGGCGAGAGCTTCATCGCGGTAGGGGACAAGGCTGTCGGCTTCGACGAGGCGTACCAGCCCATTCCAGTCGCGACCAAGAAACTCATTGGTCTTCAGCGAATTGGGGGGGGTAAAACCGTGCTTTTCCTTGAGATAGTTGAACAGCGTAGCAGCACGCTGCTCCGACAGCCATTGGTTGAACTTGACGCTACCTTCGGGCGAAGCAGCACCCATCACATGCACCCTGGAGAGCTGCCAGCGAAGACTGTCGGAATAGGAGAAACGGAGGCTGTCGGCGATGCGGTCGAGAGCCTGACGGTTGCCGTAGAGTTCAGGCACAAGGTTGATGCGGCTCTGGCGGAAGTGAATTTCCACGGAGTCAACCATAGTATCGCCCGATTGTGCCGAAGCACACATCACAGCAACGAGATATATTACAAATATTTGTAATATCCGTTTCATGTTACAAAAATATAAGTACCTTCTCGGTTTTAATAAAAAATGTATTAAACAGATGTAAAAGCCCCGTTAGTTAAGAATCGCTTACATAGGCATTTGCATTTTAACATACTTTCTTTCCTACTACTAAATTTGTCATTAAAGGTATATTGATTTCAATTCTGGAATCACGGTATCTACCCTTTTGTTGCTTCAATTAAGTGATAGGTGAGGCAAAGTTATATCTAAATTTTCATTATTACAAATTTTTTAGATAACAAAATGATAAAAAAAATGTTTTATTCCGAAAATATACGGCTTTTATAACATAACTGTGAACAAATCGACATAAATTTGGAACAAATAGACAAGTGGGTGATACAAGGAGGCAGTGCCTGGTGGCAGTGGGAGGGTGGCAGTGGTAGTGGGCTTTTGAGGCGGTGCTGGGTGGCAGTGTGAGAGTGGGCTTCTGTGGCGGTGTGTTGGTGGCGTTGGGTGAGTGTTTTTTGAGGCTGTGCTGGTGGTGTTGGTGGAGTGGTTTCTGTAGCGGTGTGTTTGTGGCAGTGGGGAGTGGGCTTTTGAGGCTCTATGTTGGTGGCGTTGCGAGGGTGGCTTTTGAGGCGGTGTGTTGGTGGCGTTTGGAGTGGCTTCTGTGGCGGTGTTGGGTAGTGAGCTTTTGGGGCTGTGTTGGCAGTGTGAGAGTAGGCTTTTGAGGCTGTGTGTTTGTGGCGTTAGGATTGAGGCTTGGGCTTGGCTGTGTGGGCGGCGTGGTGAGTGATTTTGAGGCGGTGTTGGCGGCGTGCAGGTTTTTTTTGAAGATTTTTCAAGAAAAATCAAATTTTTTCGCCAAAACATTTGCACAATTCAAAAAAAGTGCCTCC
>CAMFSS010000314.1 GCA_945983195.1 uncultured Prevotellaceae bacterium
ACAACACACCTTACGCCTACGACACCGCGGACAACCTGTGGAAAGCTGTAGATGCCACAGAGTGTGAAATGTTCTTCTACTACTCACACGGCGACGGCTGGGAGTCGTATCCCAATCCTCCCGGCTTCGTGCACAACGGCAACACATACACTTTCTCTCTGCCTGGCGAAACCAACAACCAGTGGCAGGCACAGTGCGCATTCCTCACCAACCTCAGTTGCGGCGAGGGTGAAGTGTACGACTTCGGCTGCATCATGACTCCAAATGTCGACTTGCAGAATGTGACAGTGAAACTTGTGATGAACGGCGACGACAACACCTTCTTCTTCGCCAACCAGGTGAACCTTGAAGCCGACACCGAGAACGTAATCAAGTTCCCGGCACAAGTGGCACCGGCAGCAATGCCGCAAATCTCGCTCTTCTTCGACTTCGGAGGCAACCCTGCCGACACAGAAATCGAGATTAAGGATATCGTATTCAAGAAAACAGCTCAATAATGAAGAAGACTGTGCTAATATGCTTTATCGCATCATTGATGGCTCTCACCGCCACTGCGTGTGGCGGTGACGACGAGCCATCAAATGGAGGAAACTCAGGGAATGCCCAAATCACCGTCGGCACCACATCGGTGGTGCTCGACGGCGAAGGCGGCAGCACAAGCGTCGACATCACTTCAACCCACGAGTGGGGAGCACAGGCTTCGGACTCATGGATCAGGGTGAGCCCGAATGCTTCGACATCACTGAAAGCCACCATTACCATATCAGCCACAGCCAATGTGACCGGCTCCGACCGCAAAGGCACTGTGCTGCTCTCAGCCGGCCCGGCACGCGCCACCATAGAGGTCGCACAGAAAGCAAGCACGGCCGACAACCCCTACGCCTGCCCCATAGGCGACGACTATGTGATGGTGTTCCACGACGAATTTGACGAAGGCACTTCACTCAACCCAGCCCACTGGCGGCATGAGGTGCAGAATGCAGGCTGGGTGAACAACGAGCTGCAAAACTACATCGACGGCGACATCGACGGAAACGCAGTCACTGAGATCAGCAACGGCAAGCTTCTGATCAACTGCTTCAAGTACAAGGGCAAAATCTATTCGGGCCGCGTATATGCCAACGATGCCACCGGCTACAAGTATGGCTACTTCGAGGCATCGATAAAGCTGCCTAAGGGCAAAGGCACATGGCCGGCATTCTGGATGATGCCAAGCAACAACAATTACGCCACCAATCCGTGGCCGCACTGCGGCGAGCTTGACATAATGGAGGAAGTGGGGTGCGTGCCCAATGAGGTGTCGTGCACCATTCACTGCACCAAGTACAACAACGGAGGAACTGCCACCGAGCACTGGAAGAAGAACATCGGCAATGCCGAGAGTGCTTTCCACGCCTACGGCATGGAGTGGACCAAGGACTATGTGACATTCTACCTCGACGGCGAGCCTACTCTCACCTACCGCAACGACGGCACCGGCAAGGACCAGTGGCCATTCGACGTGGCTTTCTATCCCATTCTCAACCTCGCCTGGGGTGGCTCATGGGGTGGAATGTGGGGCGTAGACGAAACGGCTCTGCCCGTGACAATGGAGATAGACTACCTCCGCGTATTCCAAAAGAAATAAGATTTTCAGCGATAGTGTTTTTTCTACTACTACTTTTACACAACCTTCTAATAACATCTAATGGTAAAAAAGAGTATTTTTAGTTTGGGTTTAGGACTACTCGGTTGCTTGGGCGTGGCGATGCTCACCCAAGCAACTGCATGTAGTTCAGGTGCCGCAACAGAGGCATCGCCCAAACCCGAAGAGTTCGTCCGCATCGACGGGCAGAACCTGATTAAGCCAAATGGCGAGAAACTTTTCATAGTGGGAACAAATCTCGGAAACTGGCTGAATCCCGAAGGATATATGTTTGGATTCGAGAAGACCAACTCAGGGCACTTCATCGACGAGATGCTACGCCAAATGGTGGGACCCGACTTCACCGACGAGTTCTGGAAACTTTTCAAGGACAACTACATCACCCGGCACGATGTGGAGCTGATTGCCTCCACGGGAGCCAACACCATACGCCTGCCTTTCCACTACCGCCTTTTCACCGATGAGGACTATATGGGGCTTAAATCGGCACAAGACGGATTTGAGCGCATGGACAGCGTGGTGGCATGGTGCCGCGACAATGGGCTTTACCTCATACTCGACATGCACGACGCTCCCGGCGGACAGACCGGCGACAACATCGACGACAGCTACGGCTATCCATGGCTGCTCGAAAGCGAGAAGAGCCAACAGCAATTCTGCGAAATATGGCGCACAATCGCCGACCGCTACAAGAATGAAACTACAATCCTCGGCTATGAGCTGATAAATGAGCCTGTGCCCCACTATTGGGAAAACAAGGATTCGCTCAATGCCCTCGTAGAGCCGCTGTACAAGCGCGCCGTGAAGGCTATCCGTGAAGTGGACAACAACCACATAGTGCTCATAGGCGGCACACAGTGGAACAGCAACTTTGCGCCGCTGACCGACTCGACCTACGACGACAAACTCATGTACACATGCCACCGCTACGGAGGCGACGCCTCGAAGGAGGCAATCGGGCACTTCATTCACTTCCGCGACAGCGTGAACCTGCCTATGTATATGGGAGAAATCGGGCATAACACCGACGAGTGGCAGGCTGAATTCTGCCGCGTGATGCGCGAAGTGAACATCGGCTATACTTTCTGGCCATACAAAAAGGTTGACAATTCGTGCTTCAATGCCATCACTCGCCCTGAAAACTGGGAGAAAGTGGTGGAATTTGCCGAAGCCGACCGCTCAACCTACGAGAAAATACGCAACGCACGCCCCGACCAGGCTGCTGCACGCAAGGCACTGCTCGACTTCATAGAGAATGCCAAATGCGCCAACTGCACACCGCAAAAGGGCTACATCGAGTCGCTTGGACTATCGGTGAAATGATGCAGTGAAAAAGACATTGTGAAAGCGCACTCTTGCCGGGTGCGCTTTTTTTTTGGGCACAGAAACAGCGGAAAGAGCGCACTAATGCAGAGTGAAACGCAGTCCGAAATTGAAATTGAAATTGGAAGGCTTCTCCTTGTAGACATTCTCAATGGAGGAGCCATTGTCGATATAGTAGCTCACACCAGGCTCGCCCAAGACAGCACCCTCCCAGAACCAGCGACCCAACC
>CAMFSS010000315.1 GCA_945983195.1 uncultured Prevotellaceae bacterium
TTATCCTATAACTATCTTTTTTACCTTAAAAAATTATTCCTATTGAAGTCCTAAAAAAGGGACATTGCTGAAATGTTCCTTTTTTTCGTGCGCTGATTTTGCAGCCTCGTGGAAAGTGCGCGGAATTATGGATTTGCGCCGGGGGTGTGGTTGCCGTTTCGCGAAATTATAGTAATTTTGCAACTGCGATTACACAAGTTGGGCAAATGCCGGCTTGAGTGCGTGATGAGATACAACCATTTTTTATTAAGAATAATAGAGATTATGACTTACTTGATTCTTATTGCCGGCCTTGCGATGCTGCTTTTTGGTGCCGACAAACTTGTAGACGCTTCGGTGGCAATAGCCAAGCGTGCACAGCTCTCCGACTTCGTGATAGGTGTGACCATAGTGGGAATGGGAACATCGGCACCCGAGCTGTTTGTGTCGCTGTCGTCGGCGATTTCGGGGCATGGCGACCTTGCACTTGGCAATGTGATGGGCTCAAACATCTGCAACACGCTGCTCATTCTCGGTGTGACGGCAGTGATTCTGCCATTTGGCATCACGCATTCGAACCTTAGGCGCGACATACCTTTCAGTATAATCCTTTCGTTCCTGCTGATGCTGCTTTGCTGCGACAGTATTTTTCCGCACATTGATGAAGACGAAATAGGCCGGCTCGACGGATTTTTCCTCCTGCTGGTGTTTCTGTGCTACATAGGCTACACGTTTCTGGCATCGAAGCAGAATGCTGCACCCGAGCCTGAGCAGCCTGCCGACAAGCCTGATAAGACGTTTTTCACAGGTCGCCCGATGTGGGTGCTTGTGCCCGGTGCGATAGTGTCGCTTGCGGTGCTCCTCACCGGTGGCAACCTTTTCCTCGACTCGGCTGTGGAGATAGCCAAGGAGCTTGGAATGAGCGAGAAAACCATATCAATCACTATTGTGGCTTTGGGTACGTCGCTTCCTGAACTCATCACCTGCATAATCGCTGCGCGCAAGGGCAACCCCCAGCTTGCTTTGGGCAACGTGCTTGGGTCGAACGTATTCAATGTGATGCTCATTCTTGGCATATCGGCAATGATAAGTCCGATAGTGCTGAAAGATATCAATATGATTGATTTCGGTGTGCTTATACTCTCGTCGGTGCTCACGTTCATCTTTGCATTCACACTGCGCCGCAACGTGATTGACCGCGCCGAGGGAGCATTGCTGCTAATTCTCTATGCAGCCTATACGGGGTGGCTGCTTTGGGGCTGATTGCCACGGACTAACGGCCTGAGAAGGCGATTCCGTAGCCAATGAAACGGTCGTAGCGCTCGCCTGGACGACGGTGGTAGACGCGAACAAGATATTCGTTGACGGTCTGGAACTTGTCGCCCTCGATGCGCGACGTGAAGCCTTTGTCTGTTCCGTCGGGCACGAAAAGGTACTCATAGTTGTAGGCTCCCTGCTTGAGCATCATGTCGCAAACGTAGCATCCGGTGGAGGCATCGTACTTCATGAGCGTTGCAGGGGTGTAGAGATAGTGCGTAAATTCGCCGCTGAGATAGATTTTACCGCCGGGCACTTCGCCGCCTGTGTTGAGAATGAAGTGCGTGACCAAGTAGTCGGCGCACGCCGTAGAGTTGTCGGCTTCGGCATTTCGAATGAAGTAGCGTCCGTGCTGTGTCTGGTCGTAGAGATACGGCTCATGGCATCGTGGCACATCGGTGCGCAGGGTGGCGTGATAGAACGGGTGGTGATACTCAATCGCCTCTACGCCCATTGTGGGATAGTTGGTGGCAACCGTCTCGATGCGTCGGAACTCATTGCCGGCAGGGAAAATCAGTTGTTTGTTGTGGTCAAATGTCGCCACATTGCCGTTAACCTTCATAGGCGCGCTAAGTGCCCCCTCGGGGTAGGGGCGCGAGTTTTGAGTGACGCGCACCTTCAGGTCGCGGTACATATCCTGCACGCGATAGTTGCGCGTGTCGACATTGAACGAAAGCTGCTGGTGGCTGTCGTTGTAGTCGATGTCGGTGCGCGATGTGGTAGTCACCGGCACCTTCACCTCATTTTCGCACACCATGAATCGGGCTTGCAGCAGAGTGACTTCAGGCTCGTCTTCATAGTAGACGCGCACCAGATAGTTGCCCGAAATGAGCATCTGCATATTCTCGTTTGGGAGCGTGAACTGATAGTGTACAAACTGCGAGAATGTGCCGCTGGAGAACACGTAATCCTCAATGTCGGCATAGTTGAACCCGTCGACAAACTCGGAGTCGATCAGCCCCGAAGGCTGCCAGTCGGCATCGCAGTGCAAGAGGCTGTAGCGAAGATAGGAGCGGTCGTCCTTCAGCTCGTCGAACGAAATGACAATATGGTCGTTGTTGCCGCGAGTGATTATTGGCGGGAAGAAGTCGTTGCCCGCGAGTTTCACTTGCAGCGAGCGGAACGACGGGTCGAAAGTGCGGGTGCGAGTGTCGGCAGGCTCGTCGCCGAGAGCTGCGAGAGCCACGAGGAGCATTGCCGTCGCAAGGAGTAGATTTCTCATTCTTTGCAGTTTTATTGATAATAGATGCAAAATGCGATGAAAGGTTTAATTCGTTATTACCAGTCGATAGGCTCGATGCCATGCTCTTTGAGGTAGGCATTGGCTCGCGAGAAGTGCTTGTTGCCGAAAAATCCGCGATATGCCGAGAGAGGCGAAGGGTGTGGCGAGGTGAGCACAAGATGCTTCATGCGGTTGATGAACGCGCCCTTCTTTATGGCGTAGGACCCCCACAGGATAAACACAAGGTGCTCGCGGTCGGAGGCAAGTCGCATAATCACTTCGTCGGTAAACTGTTCCCAGCCATGATTCTGGTGCGAGCCGGCACAATGTGCGCGCACAGTGAGAGTGGAGTTGAGCAGCAGCACTCCCTGCCGCGCCCAGCGGCTAAGATCGCCGCTTGCCGGGATAGGCTTGCCGAGGTCGTCGTGAATCTCCTTGAATATGTTCATCAGCGACGGTGGAAACGGCACCCCGTCGCGCACCGAGAAGCACAGACCGTTGGCCTGGTTCACATCATGATAAGGATCCTGACCAAGAATCACCACCTTCACGCGGTTGAACGGAGTGGCATTGAAAGCCGCAAAAATTTCGCCACCCGGAGGGAACACCGTGGTGGAGGCGGAGTCCTGCGGCACTAGTTGCACGCGGCGGGGGCG
>CAMFSS010000316.1 GCA_945983195.1 uncultured Prevotellaceae bacterium
TTGAGCCAACAAAGGGGAAGTGACAAAGGAGCCAGCTATTGTAGATGCAGCACCGGCTATGTATATCGCACTTGGCATCTTTATTGCTGCATTCATCGTGTTGCTGTTCACTAAGGTTGAGGAGCCTAAACAGGAGCCGGTTAAGGCTGAACTCATCACAGGCGCATTGAAGCATCGTCATTTTGCTCTCGGTGCACTTGCCATCTTCCTTTATATGTCGGTTGAGGTAGGAACACCTACCTATATGATTAAATACCTCACACAAGATGCCGGCGTGGCAGCAGGTGTAGCTACACTCATTGCAGCCGTTTACTGGTTTATGATGTTCATCGGACGTTCGGTAGGTGGTGCTATCGGAGGAAAGGTGTCGAGCCGTGCTATGGTGGGAACAACTGCCGCAGTGGCAATTGCGCTTATTGCATTTGGTATGTTTGCTCCCGATTCACTGAAGGTGGAGGTTCCCGGTGTTGACTGGGCTAATTTGAGTATGATTTGGGTTGAAGTCCCGGTTGGTGTTGCAGCCTTTATTCTTGTGGGACTTTGCACATCGGTGATGTGGGGCGGTATCTTCAATATGGCTGTTGAAGGTCTTGGCAAGTACACTGCCGCTGCATCGGGTATCTTTATGACTATGGTATTCGGTTGTGCAGTGATGGTTGCCATTCAAGCCTATGTTGTCGACCTCACCGGCAGCTACCTCACCAGCTACTTTATTCCGTTGCTCTGTGCAGCCTACATAATGTTCTATGCATTTGTCGGCTCAAAGCCTGCAAAGAAGTAAGTTTCTTGCCGACTGTATCAGAGCGCACGTAGCGTGAATATATAGAATAAGAATACATTTGCCCTTGCATCAACCGATGCAGGGGCATTCTGTTTTTGCAAGGCAATAATCAATTTCATATTTAATTTTGCTGCTTTATATGTGAAAATCTGTGATAGATTTGTGTATAAGAAAATTTTACACTATCTTCGTTGAATAAATTGATTTGTTGAATAAAATAGTCATAATTATGCAAAAGAGTATATTGAATAAGGCTGCTGACAACGTCAGAGTATTGACTGCCGCAATGGTAGAGAAAGCCAAGTCGGGACACCCCGGAGGCTCAATGGGTGGAGCCGACTACGTTAATGTGCTTTATTCAAAATATTTGGTTACCGATCCCGATGATCCGATGTGGATTTCGCGCGACCGCTTCTTCCTCGACCCGGGTCACATGTCGCCGATGCTCTACTCGGTGCTTGCTCTTACAGGAAAATACACTATCGACGAACTGAAGAATTTCCGCCAGTGGGGCAGTGTTACTCCCGGTCACCCCGAGCTCGACCCTATGCACGGAATCGAGAACACTTCGGGACCGCTGGGTCAGGGTCATGTGTTTGGCGTGGGAGCAGCAATTGCCGAGCGTTTCCTTGCTGAGCGTTTTGGCGAAGTGTGGTCGCATAAGACCTATGCCTTTATCTCCGACGGCGGTATTCAGGAGGAGATTTCGCAGGGCGCAGGGCGCATCGCCGGTTTCTTGGGATTGAACAACCTCATCATGTTCTACGACAGCAACGATGTGCAGCTCTCGACCGACTGCAACGAGGTGTCGCTTGAGGACACTGCCACAAAGTACCGTGCATGGAACTGGAAAGTGATGATGATCGACGGCACTGACCCTGCTGCAATCTGCGCAGCAATCGACTCGGCGCACGCCGAGAAGAAGCGCCCTACGCTCATCCTCGGCAAGACCATTATGGGCAAGGGTTGCGTGACTGCTGACGGTGAGAACTTCGAGGGCAAGTGCAGCACTCACGGCTGTCCGCTCAGCAAGTCGGGTGCCAGCTACGAAAAGACCATTGAGAACCTTGGTGGTAACCCAGAGAATCCGTGGGTTGTGTGGGATGAAGTCAAGGAGCTTTATGCCCGCCGCAACGAGGAACTTCGCAAGATTGTAGCCGAGCGCAAGGCTGCACAGGAGGAGTGGAAGAAACAGAATCCCGAGAAGTGGGCACAGCTCAAGAGCTACATCGACCGTGAAGTGCCTGCAATTGACTATGCGGCAATTCCGCACAAAGCAAACCAGCCTACTCGCAACTATTCAGCCGATGTACTCTCGGTGCTTGGTGAGAAAGTGGGCAATATGATAGTGTCGTCGGCCGACCTTGCAAACAGCGACAAGACCGACGCCTTCCTCAAGAAGACCGGGGCATTTGCTCCGCGCGACTTCAAGGGCGCATTCCTGCACGCAGGAGTGGCTGAGCTTACTATGGCTGCTATCATGAACGGCATCGTGCTCCACGGCGCAATGGAAGCGGCTTGTGGCACGTTCTTCGTGTTCTCTGACTATATGAAGCCGGCAATCCGTATGTCAGCACTGATGTGCCTGCCTGTGAAGTTCGTATGGACCCACGACGCATTCCGCGTGGGAGAGGACGGACCAACACACGAGCCTGTTGAGCAGGAAGCTCAGATTCGTCTGCTTGAGGAAATCCAGAACAAGCACGGACAAAACAGTATGCTTGTGCTCCGTCCGGCAGATGCAGCCGAGACTACTGTGGCTTGGAAGATGGCAATGGAGAATACTACTTCGCCTACCGGCTTGATTCTCTCGCGACAGAATGTAACCGACATTCCGGCAATGAACGGTGACCGCTACACCGAAGCCCTCCAGATGGAGAAGGGCGGATATGTTGTGCTCGACGATGAGAACCCCGATGTGGTACTTGTGGGCAACGGTTCGGAAGTCGGAACGCTTTATGGTGCATCGCAGCTTCTCAAGGAGGAGGGCATCAAGTGCCGCATCGTTTCGATGCCGTCGATTGGACTCTTCAAGCGTCAGAGCGAGGAGTATCGCACGTCGGTAATCCCTACCGACAAGCCGATCTTTGGACTTACAGCAGGACTTCCATCTGTGTTCTTCACTGTGGTAGGTGTAAACGGCAAGGTTTACGGACTCGACCATTTCGGAGCATCAGCACCCTACACCGTGCTTGATGAGAAGTTTGGCTACAACGCTCCGAACATCGCCGCTGAAGTGAAGAAATTCATCGGCAAATAATTCAAGGAAAGTAAAAGCACCACAAAATCTCTCAATATTTTAATAAAGCAAAGTTCGGGGGTGTGTCACAGTGATTGTGATGCACCCTTGTTTCTTAATCCTCCC
>CAMFSS010000317.1 GCA_945983195.1 uncultured Prevotellaceae bacterium
TTACGTCGAATTGTCAAAGCGAAGACCTTAACGAGGAGATTCAGTAGCTTGTATATTTCATCGAGCGCACTATCTTCACCACTCTAAACAAGCGTATGGCTGAAGAGCTTACTGCCTATCTTGCAAAACTGAATATCAAATGCGCCTACATTCACTCCGATGTGGAAACTATGGACCGCATTCAAATTATCGACGACCTTCGTGCTGGTGTTGTCGATGTACTCGTGGGTGTCAACCTGCTTCGTGAAGGGCTCGACCTTCCTGAAGTGTCGCTTGTGGCAATCATTGATGCCGACAAGGAGGGATTTTTACGCTCTCACCGTTCACTCACTCAGACTGCTGGACGTGCTGCCCGAAACCTCAACGGACTTGTTATCATGTACGCCGACAAAATCACCGAGTCAATGCAACGCACAATCGACGAGACCGAGCGCCGCCGTTCCTTGCAGCTCAAGTTCAATGAGGAGCACGGAATCACGCCTCAGGCTATCATCAAGGCGCGCAATCTTATCATTGGCAAAGAAGTGGACGAAATCGACATCGACAACGACAATCGCTCTAAGCGCAGCAAGGGCAAAAAATATGAATTCACAGGCACTGGTGGAATTAGCGATGAGCTTAAGCGTCAGTGCCAGGCTGAATTTATGCCTGCTGCCGGCATTGCTGCCGACCCGGTGGTGAAATACATGGGTCGAAACGAAATGGAAAAAGCCATCGAGCGTCTGCGCACCGATATGGTTGCTGCTGCTAAGCGTATGGACTTCATCGAGGCTGCTCAGCTTCGCGACCAACTGCTGAAAATGGAGGAACGCCTGAAGCAGCTACAATAGACTCTCTATCACTGTTTTTACACTTCTGACCTATTATGAGCAACAAAATAAATAAGCAATGGCTTCCCACCACGAAAAAAGAGATTGAACACCTCGGTTGGGATTACGTCGACGTTATCCTTTTCTCTGGCGATGCCTACATCGACCACCCTTCGATGGGGGCTGCTGTGATTGGACGCGTTCTCGAAGCCCACGGATATCGCGTGGCTATTGTGCCTCAACCTAACTGGCAGGACGACTTGCGCGACTTCCGCAAACTCGGTACTCCGCGCCTCTTCTTCGGAGTGAGTGCCGGTGCTATGGACTCTATGGTCAACCATTACACTGCCAACCGTCGCCGACGCAGCGACGATGCCTACTCCCCGGGTGGTCGTGCCGGATTGCGCCCCGACTACCCTACCATTGTCTATTCTCAGGCATTGCGCTCTCTTTTTCCCGATGTGCCAATCATCGCCGGGGGTATCGAGGCATCGCTACGCCGTCTTTCTCACTACGACTATTGGCAGGACTGTCTGCGTCCTTCCATCATCGCTGAGTGTTGCGCCGATATGCTCATCTACGGAATGGGAGAAAAGCCCATCATCGAAATTGCTGATGCACTTAATTCCGGCAAGAATATCAGTGAGATAACCAATGTGCCACAGACCGTAATTCGCCGGCCTCTTGACGAAATACCCACTGTGCGCGAAAGCGAATCGCACATTGTGCTGCACTCTTTTGCTGAATGTCAGGCTGAAAAGCGTTTCCAGGCTGAAAACTTCAAGCACATCGAGATTGAATCCAATCGCCGACATGGGCGCGACATCTGGCAACCGACCGGCGACATAGCAGTGAAAGTAAATCGAATGTATCCACCTATGACTGAGGCTGAGATTGATGCCTCTTTCGACCTTCCATACACTCGTCTGCCCCACCCTCGCTACAATGGGAAACAGATTCCGGCTTACGAAATGATTCGTCACTCCGTGAATATGCACCGTGGGTGCTTCGGCGGTTGTGCGTTTTGCACCATTTCGGCTCATCAAGGCAAATTCATTGCTTCTCGAAGCAAAGAAAGCATTCTGCGCGAAGTGCGTGCTGTGACCGAAATGGACGATTTCAAGGGCTACATCAGCGACCTTGGCGGTCCTTCGGCAAATATGTACAAAATGGGTGGAAACGACCTCTCAAAGTGCGAGAAATGCGTCCGTCCGTCGTGTCTGCACCCGAAACCGTGTCCTAACCTCAACAACGACCACTCGGCACTACTCGATGTGTATCACGCTGTTGATGATCTTCCGGCAGTGAAAAAATCATTCATTGGCAGTGGTGTGCGCTACGACCTCTCGATGCACCATAACGCCGATGAGCGCATCAACCGCATCAATCGTCGATACAATGAGGAACTTATCGAGCGTCATGTTTCCGGACGTCTGAAAGTGGCTCCTGAGCACACTGCCGACCGCGTGCTCAACCTGATGCGAAAGCCTTCGTTTGAACAATTCCGTGAGTTTAAGCGTATTTTCGACCGCATCAACGAACAAAAGCAGCTCAACCAGCAACTAATTCCCTATTTCATTTCTTCTCACCCCGGCTGCACTGAGGAGGATATGGCTGAACTGGCGGCTATCACAAAGAGCCTCAATTTTCATCTTGAACAGGTGCAGGATTTCACACCGACTCCAATGACCGTAGCGTCTGAAACCTACTACACCGGCTTCAATCCCTACACTCTTGAAGCGGTCTACACTGCCAAGACCCGTGAAGCGAAGCTGGCTCAACGCAAATATTTCTTCTGGTACGAACCGGAATATCAACGCGACATCTACAATTCGCTCTCCCGAATGCACCGCACCGACCTGCTGTCACAGCTCTTCCCTCGGGGCATTTCAGCAATTAAAGTTGCTTCAAAGCGTCCTGACTGCTAACACGGCAAAAATCAGTTCAGCCAGCCGTCAAAAACAGATAGAGGCAAAAAATAGCATTTTTCCAATAAAACAGGAGCGTGATTCCATTCGTGTGGATTCACGCTCCTACTCTATGTTTGTATCTGTATGGTTATTGCTGCGAAAGCATTTCATGCATGTGTGCAGCAGCACGTCGTCCGTCACCCATGGCGAGAATCACAGTTGCTCCTCCACGCACAATGTCACCGCCGGCATAAAGGTCGGCAATCGACGACTGCATCGTTTCCTCATTCACCACAATCGTGTTGCGACGGCTCACTTCAAGCCCTGAAACTGACTTCGGCACAAGCGGATTTGGCGAAACGCCAACACTCACAATGACAAGGTCTACGTCGACATCTACTATCTTGCCCTCAACCGGTACAGGCG
>CAMFSS010000318.1 GCA_945983195.1 uncultured Prevotellaceae bacterium
CGGCAACACGGGTTCGGCAAGTGCAGCACTTGTGCTTGCACAGAATCGCGACAACTATCCCAAAGGCACCACATTCGGTCTTACCGTGTTTGGAGGAGGCTATTCGTGCGGTGCGTTTTTGGTAGAGAAATAACTTTTTTATTCACATACAATAAAACTTTTAGAATAATGAAATTACTTGAAGGTAAAGTTGCACTCATCACCGGTGCAGCACGTGGCATCGGAAAGGCAATTGCGCTTAAATTCGCGCAGGAAGGTGCAGACATCGCTTTCACCGACCTCGTAATCGACGAAAACGGAAAAAAGACAGAGGAAGAAATAGCAGCACTCGGAGTGAAAGTTAAAGGCTATGCTTCAAATGCAGCCAACTTCGAAGAAACCCACAAGGTGGTTGAGCAGATTCACGCAGATTTCGGTCACATCGACATTCTCGTAAACAATGCCGGTATCACCAAAGACGGCTTGATGATGCGAATGAGCGAAGGCCAGTGGGACGCAGTGATTGGAGTCAACCTGAAGTCAGCTTTCAACTTCATTCACGCACTCACACCTATCATGATGCGCCAAAAGGGCGGTTCAATCATCAACATGGCGTCGGTAGTGGGCGTTTCGGGCAATGCCGGACAGTGCAACTACTCGGCATCGAAAGCCGGTATGATTGGTCTTGCCAAGTCGATTGCCAAGGAACTTGGCTCACGTGGCGTACGTGCCAATGCTATCGCACCCGGATTCATCATCACCGACATGACTGCTGCACTCAGCGAGGACGT
This sequence comes from uncultured Prevotellaceae bacterium, assembly GCA_945983195.1. Lineage (GTDB taxonomy): Bacteria > Bacteroidota > Bacteroidia > Bacteroidales > Muribaculaceae > CALZFJ01. Next base: position 771 of record CAMFSS010000318.1, read on the forward strand.
ACGCAAGCAGTGGGCAGCACAGATTCCGCTTCGCCGTGGAGGAACACCCGAGGACGTTGCCAACGTGGCTACATTCCTCGCCAGCGACCTGTCGTCGTATGTTACCGGTCAGGTTATCCACTGCTGTGGTGGCATGAACATGTAATAGGCCAGCAGTCGCACAACCGACAACATAACACACCCGGCAATGCACACCATGCAGCGGTTACATTGCCGGGAGTGTTGTATATCAACGAGTCAACTTTGCAATCGACGGCATACATTAAGCCGGCAATAACATTACAAGCACAAAAGAGCCAATCAGCATCATTATGGAGAATATTTCCACTGTATTCATCGACCTCGACGACACTGTGTGGTGGTTCACCGAGAACTCCAAAGTCTCGCTCCGTCACGTCTACAATCACTTCGGCATGGCCGAGTTCTGCCCCGACTACGACACATTCAAGGCAGTGTATCTCGCAAAGAACAAGGAGCTTTGGGAACTCTATCACTATGGTAAAATCACGAAAGATTTCCTCACCACCGAGCGTTTCCGCTACACGCTTGAACAGACCGGCTACAGCGGTGACTGCCTCGCTATGGGAGCATCCGTAGATGATGAATATCTGCATTTCCTGTCGCTTCAGCCAACTTTGGTGCCGGGTGCACGGCAACTGCTTGAATACCTCAATGCGAAAGGATACGACGTGAACATTCTCAGCAACGGATTCAAACAGGTGCAGGCTCGCAAACTCGCTTCGGCTGGAGTAAGCCACCTTTTCAGCCACATAGTGCTCTCCGACGATTGCGGCGTGACCAAGCCACTGCCGGGAATATTCGAATATGCCCTAAGTGTGTGCAATGCATCAGCCGAAACCAGCGTAATGATTGGTGACAATTATGATGCCGACATCTGCGGGGCTCATGCAGCCGGCTGGCGCACAATCTTCTTCAACAAGGCCGGAATACCGACTGAAGAATGTCGACAAGCCGACATAATAGTTGGCACTCTGCCCGAAATACACCAAATTCTCTAATCATTTGACTTTTTGTGGCAGAAATGTCCAATTTTTTTCGCTAATTTTGCACAAACTATATGCAACAACACAAAATGAACGTAAGCGAAATACTATCAAACCGCGTCACTACAGGCTTTTCCTTCGAAGTACTACCTCCACTCAAGGGAAAAAGCATCCATCAGCTCTTCACCAACATTGACAAACTGATGGAATTCAACCCACTATACATCAACATCACCACTCACCGCAGCGAAATGGTGTTCAAGAGCCCCGCCGATGGCCTTTACCGCTGCATCACCGAGCGCAGCCGCCCCGGCACAGTGGCAGTGGCAGTGGCAATTCAGCAGAAATATGGCATTCCGGCAGTGCCACACATCATTTGTAGCGGCTTCTCAAAATCGGAAACTGAATATGCGCTAATCGACCTGAATTTCCTCGGTATCGACAATCTGCTGATACTTCGCGGCGACAAGGCAAAGCATGAAAACCGCTTTGTGCCGGTAGAAAACGGACACTCATTTGCCTACGAACTCGAAAAGCAAGTGAATGCCTTCAACGATGGTTTCTTTGCCGACGGAACAAAGATGGACATCGTGAGCGACAACAAATTCTCCTACGGAGTGGCAGGCTATCCCGAAAAGCACGATGAAGCCCCCAATGCCGACATCGACCTCGCTTACCTGAAGAACAAAGTGGACTTGGGTGCGAGCTACATTGTCACACAAATGTTCTTCGACAACCGCAAGTTCTACGATTTCGTGACACGCTGCCGCAATGCCGGAATCACAGTGCCAATAATTCCCGGACTGAAGCCAATCGTAAACTGCAACCAACTCACTGTGCTGCCAAAGGTATTTCACGTGGATCTTCCGAGCGATCTTGCCTCGGAGCTTAATTCATGCCACGACAACGATGCCGCCAAGCAAGTGGGAATAGAATGGTGCTCAGAACAGGCACGCGACCTGATTGCACATGGAGTGCCAAGCATTCACTTCTATTCACACAATGCCACAGAGAGCGTGCGCAGAGTTGCCCAAAACGTATATTAACACAACAGCACCCCACATCAGGCAATGAAATTCAGCGACATCATAGGTAATGAGGCGGCAAAGACATACATACGCCACATCGTAGAGACCGACACCATTCCCCATGCCCTGCTCATTCATGGGGCTCCAGGCTCGGGTAAACTCGCTCTTGCCCGGGCTATGGCGCAATACATTCATTGCACCAACCGCCACGATGGTGAACCCTGCGGTGTATGCCCGGCGTGCAAGCAGCACCAGACATTCAATCATGCCGACCTGATCTTCTCATACCCCATCGAGATAGACCTAGGGGACAAAGTGTGCGACGAAAACG
>CAMFSS010000319.1 GCA_945983195.1 uncultured Prevotellaceae bacterium
AAATCGCTCGTTCTTCAGATACAAAGTTACACAACATTTTTCCGTAATGCAAAAATTTGCCGCCACTTTATTCAAAAAATATTCGATTTGGCTTGGTGGGTGATGGGGGAAGGGTGGGGTGGTGAAAACTTTGGGGTTTCGTTTTGAATATAGGGGCATTTGCACTAAATTTGCAGTGGAATTGTGCAGGCTGTCACGTCGGCTGATGTTGATTCGCGGAGGTGAGGCTTTGCAGCACTTTCAGGTTAGAGCTGTGTGGCACTTTATGGTGCTGACACGCGGCTGTGCCCGGATTATGGAATCTTTTTTTGTGACATTATGCGATTTGAATTGTTTATTGCCCGACGCTTGAAGCTTGGCGGCAGCGATGACCGCTCGGCTGCCCCCAATCTCACCATTGCTGTGATTGGAATGGTGCTTGCCATTGTGGTGATGATTCTGTCAATCACCATTGTGTGCGGCTTCAAGAGCGAGGTGAAGAATAAGATATACAATCTCGATTCACACATCAAGGTGACTAACTCGGCTGTGCTGGTGAATGGAAGCAACTATTCCACGGTCGATGCCAATGATGTGGTGCCGCTTATACGCGACAATGCCATTGCCGGGAATCTGGCTGCTATAAGCCTTATTGCCGAGAAACCGGCGATTCTGAAGACGGCTGACGACTTCAAGGGTATTGTGTATCGCGGTGTCGACAGTTGCTTCGACTGGCACTTCTATGAACAGAGCCTCGCTGCCGGGCGTGTGCCTGCTGTGTGCGATTCGGCAAATGCCGGTGAGGTGATAGTGTCGCAGAAGGTGGCATCGCAGCTCAGACTCAATGTGGGCGACAAGGTGCTCACTTATTTCATCGACGAGCGTGTGCGCGTGCGCCGTTCACTGATTGTGGGCATTTTCGCGACCGATTTCGACGAGTTTGACGATATGTTTATCCTCGGAAATATCGCTGCGCTGCAAAGTGTGAATGGCTGGGAGCCGAATGTGGGCACTTATGTTGGCATCAATACGCATCGCATTGATGAGGTGCAAGATGAGGCCTACGACATTTACAAGCTGCTCATGAATGATGCAATGGAAAAGGAGTCGCCGATACTCTACTCGGTGAGCGACACCACGCGCAACAACGTGTCGTATTTTTCGTGGCTCGACCTGCTCGACATGAATGTGGTCATCATAATCATTCTCATGACGGTGGTGTCGGCGTTCACGCTCATTGCCGGACTGCTGATGATTGTGCTTGAGCGCATCAACATGATTGGAATACTCAAGACGATCGGTGCAACTAATGGTGCGGTGAGGCGCATTTTCATCTATCTCACACAGAAGCTTATTTTCAAGTCGCTTTTCTATGGCAACGTGCTTGGCTTAGGGCTTGCGCTCTTGCAGCAGCATTTCCACTTCCTGAAGCTCGATGCCGAGTCGTACTACATTTCATTCGTACCTGTTGAAATCAACTGGCTCTACATCGTTGCGCTCAATGTGGGGGTGATAGTGGTGTCGTATCTCACGCTGCTTGCACCGTCGATGATAGTTTCGTCAATCAAGCTGTCGAAATCGGTGAAGTTTGAATGAAAAAAAGCCTCCCGAGCAGGAGGCTTTCTTGTGTCGTCAGTATGTTTTGGAGGGCTTAGTCGAGCTTTAGCACGGCAAGGAATGCCTTCTGCGGCACCTCGACCGATCCAATCTGCTTCATACGCTTCTTTCCGGCTTTCTGCTTTTCGAGCAGCTTGCGCTTTCGGCTCACGTCGCCGCCGTAGCATTTTGCGGTCACGTCCTTACGCACAGCCTTTATCGTTTCGCGAGCAATGATTTTTGCACCGATTGCAGCCTGAATGGCAATGTCGAATTGCTGGCGTGGAATCAGCTCTTTCAGCTTCTCGCACATGCGGCGTCCGAATGGCACAGCATTGTCGAAGTGGGTGAGTGTGCTTAGAGCGTCGACAGGGTCGCCGTTGAGCAGAATGTCGAGCTTCACGAGCTTCGACTCGCGGAAGTCGTGAATGTGGTAGTCGAATGATGCATAGCCCTTCGATATGCTCTTTAGCTTGTCGTAAAAGTCAATCACAATTTCACCGAGCGGAAGGTCGAAAATCAGCTCCATACGGTTGCCCGATATGTACTCCTGCTTTACCAGCTCGCCGCGCTTGCCGAGGCAGAGTGTCATTATGGGGCCGATATAGTCGGTTTGTGTGATGATTGATGAGCGGATAAAAGGCTCCTCGATGTGGTCGATGAGAGTGAGGTCGGGAAGTCCGGCAGGATTGTGCACTTCGGTCATGCCGCCCTTCTTGTCGTAGATACGGTAGGACACGTTGGGCACGGTGGTGATAACCTCCATGTTGAACTCGCGGCTTAGTCGCTCCTGTACAATCTCCATGTGGAGCAGTCCCAGGAATCCGCAGCGGAAACCGAATCCGAGTGCCACCGACGATTCGGGCTGGAATGTAAGCGAGGCATCGTTGAGCTGCAATTTTTCGAGTGACGAGCGAAGGTTCTCAAAATCTTCGGTTTCGATTGGATAGACACCGGCAAACACCATAGGCTTCACCTCCTGGAATCCCTCGATTGCGTTCTTGCAAGGCACATCGACGTGGGTGATGGTGTCGCCCACGCGCACCTCCTTCGAGGTCTTAATTCCCGAAATGATATATCCCACATTGCCTGCCGAGAGTTCGTCGCGCGGCGACATTTGTAGCTTGAGCACACCGATTTCGTCGGCGTGATACTCCTTGTCGGTGTTCACAAACTTCACAAAATCATCTTTGCGGATAGTTCCGTTGATGATCTTGAAGTAGGCAATGATGCCGCGGAACGGATTGAACACCGAGTCGAAGATAAGGGCTTGCAGCGGTGCATTCTTGTCGCCTTTTGGTGCAGGAATGCGCTCCACTATGGCTTCAAGAATATCGGGCACGCCTATGCCGGTCTTTCCGCTGGCACGGATTATCTCATCGCGGCTGCAACCGAGCAAGTCTATGATTTGATCTTCCACCTCATCGGGCTTGGCACTGTCAAGATCCACTTTGTTGATGACCGGAATGATTTCCAAGTCGTTGTCGATTGCCATGTAGAGGTTTGAGATTGTCTGAGCCTGAATGCCCTGCGAAGCGTCGACGATGAGCAGAGC
>CAMFSS010000320.1 GCA_945983195.1 uncultured Prevotellaceae bacterium
CAAAGTTGAACAGACAACGTCAGAGCCCACGCCGATATGAATCATTTCCACCTTTAAGAGACCTCCATAAACAATCATATAGCACCTAATTACATGAGGTGCAAATCGTGCTTACAAGGTCTCCACAGGGGTAATATAATCACACCCGGGACATCTACCGTTGGCTATGTTCAAGACTTTGATTTTGGAGGTTGCAAGATTCCAGTTCGTCAAGAACAGAGCGTCAAGTAAACGCCTTTAATATGTCTGGACTAAAAATCCCACCCAAAGCCCGCTTCATGTAATAAAATATCATAAAATGACTCAGCCACAATCAGCATAGCGTGGGGCTACCTTGCACTCGATATTATAAGAACTTATCATTCTGCAACATATAATTGTGCAAGGCTTTAGTCCGAGAGCAAAGGTACGAATAAATTTTGTAAATCTCTCCCAAAATCCAATTTTTTTTCGACCCACAAAAGGATTTCAGACAATGCGCGGCGACTTTCGGGGAATCTTGGGGATGGGGTGGCAATAAACGGCGAGGGTGGAGCGTTATATAGTGAGGGCGGTGGCCCTTTTTCATTGATTTATGCGACATTATGAAACACCTGAATTTTGCCATATTGATGCTCCTGACGGTGATTGCCCTGGCAAGCACGGCTTGCATTGAGGACGATTTCACCACTTCGAGCAACGACTTGCTGGAGTTCTCAACCGACACGCTGGCTTTCGACACCATTCTCACCGATGTGGGTACACCCACACGGCAGTTTGTGGTTCACAACCGCCACAAGAAGATGATCAACATATCTTCAATCAAGATTGCCGGAGAGAGCACAGGACGATTCTACCTCAACGTCGACGGTGTGACCGGCGAGGAGTTCCACGACGTGGAAATACGCGGCAACGACAGCATCTACGTATTCGTCGAGGCTTTCATCGACCCATCGGACGAGAACAACCCCATTCTTTTCGAGGACAAGCTCGATTTCGTCACCAATGGCGTGAAGCAGCAGGTGGTAATCACGGCTTGGGGACAGAATGTGGACCGCCTATACTCACACAGCGTGACCGAGGACACCCACTTCACCGCCGACCGCCCTTATGTGGTTTTCGACACTCTGCGCGTGGCTGAAGGTGCCACTCTCACTCTCGATGCTGGCACAAGTCTGCTTTTCCACGACAAGGCCGCGATGGTGGTCGACGGCACTCTGCGTGCCCTTGGCACCGCCGAACAGCCCATCGACTTCCGCGGCGACCGCCTCGACAAAGTAGTTGGCGGCATAGGCTACGACATTATGTCGGGGCAGTGGGACGGCGTGCGCTTCACGGCTTCGAGCTTCGGAAATGAAATGCGCCATGTGTACATGCGCGGCACAAAGACCGGCGTAATTGCCGACTCGGCAGGCGTGGAGCAGCGCAAGCTCCTCCTGCACAACTCTGTGCTCCACAATTCGGCAGGCTCAGTGCTCACAGCTTCGCATGTGTGGATTGATGCGCTCGGAAGCGAACTTAGCGAGGCCCACTATGCCGTGGCTTCGCTCAACGGTGGCCGCTACAGCTTCGTGAACTGCACGCTTGCCAACTATTACCTATTCAGCATCATTGAGGAGCCGATTCTGTCGCTCTACTATCTGCTCCCCGACGACAGCGACGGCTCTACTCCTCTGATGACTGCCAACTTCGACAACTGCATTTTCTACGGCAACACCTCCGACATCAACGTGAGCGACCTCACCGGCTCTGCCGTGCTGCTGCGCAACTGCCTGCTGAAAGCCGGCGGTGAAGACGACGACAATTTCATTTCGTGCGTGTGGGAGGGCGACCCGAAGTTTTTCACCATTCGCGAAGAATACATCTTCGACTACCGCCTGCACAACGAGAGCGGTGCCATAGGCAAGGGTGACCCTGCCTTATGCCCTGCCGAGATTGCCGCCGACCGTTACGGCATGGTGCGCCTGCACCCCGACGGCACAATCGACATCGGTGCCTACACTTGGGTGGAGGAAACGGAGGAGTACAAATAACGATTCTTTCACACCAATGACTACACGAATCTCTTTCAATCGCATCCGCTTTCACGCTTTTCACGGCGTGATGGAGCAGGAGCGCCGCGTGGGCAACGACTTCGAGGTGTCGCTCACGGTGGAATATCCTTTTGAAAAAGCCATGGAGAGTGACAACCTCGACGACACCCTCAACTATGCCCAACTCTACGACGTGATTGCCGCCGAAATGCAGCAGCCATCGAAGCTGCTTGAGCATGTGGCAGGGCGCATTGTCGGTGCAGTCAAGAGCCGTTTTCCGCTCGTGAAGGGCGGCACGGTGAGCGTGGCAAAGCTCACCCCACCCATAAAGGGCGAAATGGTGAGCGTAGCCGTGACTATAGATTTCTAATTCTGTCAGATTCCGTAGGAAAGAATGGTGTAGTAGCGTCCTGCGGAGTAATCATATTCGAGCGATACGTATCCGCGTGCATCGCCGCCATACCATATCGTTTCGCGGTGTGAGCCGTTCCATGTAGCCGATACCGGTGTGCCGTAGGTGAGGCTCAGCGTGTGGTAGAGGCGGTCGTAGCGGCCTGTTGCGCTAAACGAGGTGGAGTAGATGAATTGCGAACTTGCCATGCGTCCGTAGACGTCGTAGTAGATGGTGGCATCGGGCCAAGTGTAACCCAATTCAGGCACATTGCGCAGATACACGGTGTTGTCGGCATATCCATCAATCTCATAGCCCTTATTGTAGAGATAATCGAGCGACGCATTGTAGAGCGTTCCGAAAGTTATTCCGAGAATAGTGCGGATAACCGGAGCTGTGTGGCAGGGGTGATAACCGTGCGGTGGCACCGGACGCGGAATCGGACGACCTACGGGGCGATAGTGGCGGTGAGGCGGCGGCATGGGAACACTCCAGTTGTGATTGTGAACGGGGCGTACCGATGGTGCAGGGTTCGACGGTGGGCGATAGCCGGGCCAATGGCTCACTCCGCCATGATTACCGCCGGGATTGCTCGGCTTGCCGTAACCGGGGCGGTTGCCGTTGTGATTGCCGCTATTGCCGGGTCGATTACCGCTGTGCCCTGGGCGATTGTTGTTGGGATTAGAGCTGCCGGGGGGGGGGCGGTGGTGGTTGCCGCTGTTGCG
>CAMFSS010000321.1 GCA_945983195.1 uncultured Prevotellaceae bacterium
CTGGAATATATAACCGATCCTATTTACGGTGTGTCAGAGCTTGAATTTTCAGGAAATATCTTGAAATCTGCGAGCTTTGATTTCGGCAACAAAGAATCCATAACATCTGATGACCGGCAGCTAATTAACTCCATACAAGGCACCACAGGGTCGTGCATGTGGTATAGTGATATGTTTGGGAAATTATGGATTGTGGGTCAAGGAGCCATGGCAGATTATACATCGTATTCTAATACGCCATGGGCAATAAACAAAAGGACACCAGGTAAAAAACTTGTGATAGATGAGGGCGTAACAACAATCGGTTCGTATGCCTTTGCCGATGTGAATATTTCTGAAGTAGAGATGCCTGAAAAGAGTTTGACAAAAGTTGGAGACTTTGCGTTCAATGGTTCATCGATTAGCAGCATCTGGTTGAGTGAGAGCACGACATCAATCGGTGTAGACGCATTTGCCGACTGCAAACGCCTTAAAGGTGTAAATATTCCCAAAAACATTGTATCAATTGATGATGGTGCTTTTTGTGATAGTGGCATTAGTGTATCCGAATTGAAGTTTGGAAGTAATTTGAGAACAATTGGGAGATTCGCGTTCAATGGTTGCAGAGCATCAAGGTTAACATTCGAAGAAGGGGTTGAAAATATAGGTGCAGGGGCTTTTATTGGAAATTTCTGCTCATATAGCAGAGAATTAGTATTGCCTAATTCATTAAAATCGATAGTTGGTTTGACGTTTGATGGTAGTTTTGATAAAATTGTCATAGGAACAGGGGTTACGGAGATACTCGGTCCTGCATTCGTGGATGTAGCTTCATCAGGTGAAATGTATATAAATTGCACCACACCGCCATCAACAAACGATAATAATATTCTTATTGACAGCTACAGTAAATATGTGGATTCCAGTTGGACTCTCCATGTGCCAAAGGGATGCAAGTCGGCATATTCCGCCAAGAAACCATGGAACCGCTTTAAGTCAATCGTAGAGGACGGCTCTTCATCTGGTAGCGGTGACGGCGGCACCGATACAGGTGATGACAATACAGGTGATGGCACTTACTCCTCCAAGGCTCAAGACGAAAAGGATGCTGCGAGTTCGTTAAGAGGCTATGTAGCTTCAGGATTTGCAGGTGGCTCTGGAACATCATCTGACCCTTATAGAATATCCAATGCAGCAGAGTTGCGTTATCTTTCGGATGCCGTCAGAAAAGGTGAAATATTTAAAGATAAATATATAGTCCTTACTTCCGATATTATCATCAATAGAAACGTGCTTAAAAGCAATGGTGAACTTAATGGTGATGGTAGCTATTTTGAGCCATGGATTCCCATTGGACGCTTTGATCCGAGCTATTTTTTCTGTGGTACTTTCGATGGGCAAGGTCATACAGTAAGTGGTATATACAAAGGCAACGAAAAAGGTGGCGGACTTGCAGGCGAGGGTTCTGCATTTCGTCATTTAGCAACAATACCCTCATCAATTGAAGACTATTATGATCTAAAAAAAATGTGGACGATAACATCGTGTCGGAATTATTCGACAGTATGCGGGAATGTTAGTGTTGGTGGTATTGTTGGATCGGGTTTCCTTATAAAGAGTCTAAGTAAGTGCTTGAATGGTGGATGCATCAAGGGCATTAGGCGTGTTGGAGGAATTATAGGTCAGTCTGGCTTAGATAAAGAAGCGACAATTTCAGACTGTTATAATAAAGGCAATATTGACGGAATGAATGATCCTGAAGCAAATCTTACAGGAGGTATTGTAGGATTATGTAATGATGATGTTTATGTTTACAACTGCTTGAATACCGGTAGTATTAAGAATAGTGGAACGCGAGTTGGAGGAATAGCCGGGTTAATGGGTCGTTACCTTACTGCAAATGGTATTGTGACAAACTGCTTGAACATAACCAATACATTGGAAGGAACAGAATTTGTAGGTGCTATAGTAGGGCGGACAGCGGTTTCTGTTAAATCCAATTACTATCTTTTCGTTTCAGGATTACAGGCTGTGGGATATGTTAATAGTGGTGTAAGAATTTCTGGAAATAGGAGTCTTACCGAAAGTGAACTGAAGGGTACAGAAATCTTGACGAGCCTTAATTCAGGAGCTGGTAGTAAGTGGAGCAAGTGGAAAACTGGACCTGATGGCTATCCAATCTTGGAATGGGTGGAATAACAATGGTGATGCCAATGTACAGGGATATTCTTGCGATGGTACTGCGCTTTGACTGAAAGTCAAAATCTCTTGGTGCGCATACCGAGAGGAAGAATATCAGGAGTTGGTTTACAGCCAAGTTTATCTCAAAGGATTGCACTCTTTGCTTGGTGTGCAATCCTTGTTATTATGAATCTGTGTATATGTGGCTGAGATTCACGGCGATGGGGCATCAGTAGGCAGTGAGGAGGAAGGCGAGGTAGAGGGGAATGGTGGTCATTCCGGCTGAAGTGCCGATGTTGACATTGCCGAGTTTCACGGCTTTTGTCACATGGTATTTCTCAGGGTGAGAGAGAATAGTGCGAGTGCTTTTCACGTTGCCATTTGCGGCTTTCACTTCCACGAGGGTGCTTTCGCCCTTGTATCGCATCACGAAATCAACTTCAAGTCCGGTGTCTTTGCGGAAATAATACAATTTACGCCCCATTTTGCCGAAAATGTCGGCAACAAGATTCTCGAATATTGCGCCTTTATATCCAAAGAGGTCGCCCCGGAGAATGTCGGCAGCAGTGCCCGGTTCGAGCATACTTACAAATAGCCCGGTATCAGCCATATACACCTTAAATTGCTCATGAATGGCGTTGCCATCGAGAGGCAGTTCGGGAATCGACAGGTTGTAGCAACGACGTATAATGCCGGCATCTTCTATCCATTGCAAGCTGCCTTGATAGTCGCGTCCGCGTCCACCTTTGCGCACATCGGAGTAGGTAAAGCGTTTATTTTCCTTGCTCAGTTGGCGAGGAATCGACTCGAAGCACTCGCAGATGCGGGGTTTGTCGATTTGTGGGGCATATTTTATCATATCGGCTTTGTAGTCGTCGATAATGGCTTTTTGCGTGAGGAGTACGCTATGCAGATTATTGGATTCTTTGAATACTATCACAGCCAATGGCATGCCGCCTACA
>CAMFSS010000322.1 GCA_945983195.1 uncultured Prevotellaceae bacterium
ACTTCAAAATCCTTTGTGTCGAAGTGTGAAGCAACCATATTCACGCGGTTAGGGTCACCCACAACTATGATGTTGTCGGTGATTTGTTCCGGCAAAAGGTGAATATGGAAGATGCTTCCATCGGAATTTACGATTAGTTCCGATTCAGGAAAAAATTTCTTATTCATAGTCAGTAAGATTTATGTGTATTATGTCGCAAATTTAGCGATTTTTTTTCTTTTGTCAACGCTAAATAATGAAATATGGCAATAATTAAGAAAAACATATACAATTGCATTAAGCAATCACAGAAAAATCGTTAAATTTGTAATGTGATTGGATCGTATCTGATTGCCATAATACAGAATATTACCGTTGAATAAATCTAAACGCATGTTATCTAAAGATTTTGGAGCTGCATTGCAAGGAATCGACGCAATTGCCGTCACTATTGAGGCCTCGGTGACTTCAGGCGTCGGGTTTACCATAGTAGGTCTGCCTGATACGGCGGTAAAAGAGCGCGACGAGCGTGTGACAGCGTCACGCCAGGAGAGCGGCTACCGGGTTCCGCGGCGGGGCGTAGGGGTGCTTCTGTCACCCGCCGCCCTCGCTCGCCCCCGGGGCCCGGCCGCCGCGGCTCTTCGATCGACGCTCCGCCGGATACTGCTCTAACCGAGAGCTACGCGCGGGGGACAGCGTCACGAATGGAGTGCGGCTACGATTTTCCGCGGCGGAGCGTAGTGGTGAATATGTCACCGGCCGACATAAAGAAAGAGGGGGCGGCATACGACCTTCCGCTTGCCATTGCCATTCTTGCTGCCGATGAGAAACTTGCCACTGAGCATCTCACTCAATACATGATGATGGGCGAACTCTCGCTCGATGGAACGCTGCTGCCTATTAAGGGTGTGTTGCCTATGGCAATCAAGGCGCGTGAAATGGGATTCAAGGGATTTATAGTGCCTAAAGCCAATGAAAAGGAGGCGGCGGTGGTAAATAGACTTGAGGTATATGGTATGGAGTGTCTGCGCGACGTTGTTGACTTTCTCAACCTTACTCGCAGTTTCAAACCCACTCAAGTGAATACTCGCGAGGAATTTGCGAAGGCTGTCGGTCATTATGATTTCGACTTCTCTGAAGTCAAAGGTCAGGAGAATGTGAAGCGGGCATTTGAAGTGGCATGTGCCGGAGGACATAATATTCTGCTCGTAGGCAGTCCGGGATCAGGAAAATCAATGTTGGCGAAGCGATTGCCCTCAATTCTGCCTCCACTCACGCTTCAAGAAGCACTTGAAACCACAAAAATACACAGCGTTGCCGGAAAATTGCAGCGCGGAAGCACACTGATGACACAACGACCGTTCCGCTCACCGCATCACACGGTGTCGCCTGTGGCATTGGTGGGTGGTGGCAATAATGCTATGCCCGGCGAAATAAGTCTTGCAAATAATGGAATTTTATTTCTCGACGAGCTGCCGGAGTTCAGCCGACAAGTATTGGAGGTAATGCGTCAACCACTTGAAGATAGGCGTATTACGATATCTCGCGCCAAATACACTGTGGAGTATCCCACATCGTTCATGCTTGTAGCGAGTATGAATCCATGTCCGTGTGGATACTACGGACACCCTACAAAACCATGTATCTGTCAGCCCGGTGCAGTGCAGCGTTATCTAAGCAGAATATCAGGTCCGCTGCTCGACCGCATCGACATTCAGGTGGAGGTTGCACCAGTTGATTTCGATGAGATTTCGAGCGATGCTCCGGCAGAGAGCAGTGCCGATATACGCGAGCGTGTGGTTAGGGCAAGGGAGATTCAGGCTGCACGCTTCTGCGATGAGCCTGGGGTGCATTGCAACGCACAGATGTCGTCGAAGCTGATACGCAAGCATTGCTGCCTCGACAGCCATTCGATGATGATACTCCGCGATGCTATGACGCGCCTAAACATGAGTGCCCGTGCCTACGACCGCATACTCAAAGTTGCCCGCACCATCGCTGACCTTGCCGGCTCTGAGCAAATCCAGCCAATCCATGTCCGCGAAGCCATCAGCTACCGCAACCTCGACCGCAGTGGTTGGGCGAAAGGATGATTATCTGAAAAAAGGTTAGTGCATTTATAATCAAGAGATGGTAGAAATGCCCGGATAGAAAGATTAACCCCTGCTACAGCTTTTGTAGCAGGGGTTATTTATTTTACCTTTTATTCCTTTGAAAAGGGTGGTTTACACACAAGCAAGGCTTATTGCTTCTCGTTGGTGTTTGTCAAGGTTTTGCCTTGATACTGTCCTGTCTGGGCATCAAGGAATGTCTTAACCTTTGCTATTTCAGATTCAGACATCTTGCGACCAACCTGGAATTCAGCCATCATCTCAATGGCTTTCTCCAATGTTGTAACGCTGCCATCATGATAGTATGGCCAAGTGAGTGCTACATTGCGAAGAGTAGGGGTCTTGAAACGATAACGGTCACGCTCCACCTTGGTTTGTGCCCAACGTCCGTTGTCAGAGTCGGTAAGTCCTGACTTCTCATTGATCTCGCGGTTTTGGAAATAGTTGTCGCGCTGACCCATCAACTCGTATGACAGACCACCCATATTGACACCGGCATGGCAGGTGGCACACTTGTAATCCTTAAATATGGCGTAACCCTCAATCTGCTCTTCAGTCATAGCAGTCTTGTCGCCTTTGAGATAAAGGTCGAAAGGAGAGTTGGGGGTAAGCAGAGTCTTCTCATACTCAGCTATAGCATCGGTGATGGTCTTTTCATTAATACCTTCAGGATAAGATGCAAGGAAACGCTTGCTGAAATCGGCATCTTCTGCCAATTTTGCGGCAATCTCTTCGAATGACTTGCTTCCCATCTCCACAGGATTAAGTGGAGGACCGGCAGCCTGCTCAGCAAGAGTAGCAGCTCGTCCATCCCAGAACTGCACGAAGTTGAACACGGCGTTATAGGAAGTCGGAGCATTGATTCCTCCCAACTGTCCGGCAATACCCTCAGAGAACTGGTCATTGTCAACTCCGGCAGTCTCTATGCCATGACAAGTGGCACAAGAAACTGTACCGTCACCCGACAGTCTGGTGTCGTGATACAGTTCCTTACCCAACTGCACCTTAGCTGCATCTAC
>CAMFSS010000323.1 GCA_945983195.1 uncultured Prevotellaceae bacterium
GCGCGTGAGATGGAGGTCGGAGTTGGTCTTGAACTTAAAGGTGGTATGAACGTGACGCTTCAAATTTCGGTCCCGGACATTCTAAAGGCACTTGCCAACCAGAACCCGGATGCGAAATTCAACCGCGCCATCACAATCACCGATTCGCTTCACCGTGATGAGAAGGACTTCGTGGCAGCATTCTGCCGCGAATATGCCAAGATTGCTCCAGAGGGCAACCTCGCACAGATTTTCCGCAACGTGGAGAAAGTGCAGAGCACATCGACCAATTCGCAGGTAGAGGCAATATTAAAAGATGAAGTTTCGGCAATGGTGAGCAATTCACGCAACGTGCTTGCTACCCGTATCGACCGTTTCGGTGTGGTTTCGCCCAACATTCAGGAGCTGGAGAGCACCGGCCGCATTCGTCTTGAGCGTCCGGGCGGGCAAGCACCTGCGCGGGTGCGCAAGCTTCTCCAGGTAACTGCCAACATCGAATTCTATGAGACATATACACTGACCGACCTCCAGCAGTCGCTCATGGCACTCAGCAATGCCGCAGCCGGCAAGGTGGAGGTAGCTGCCGACACAACAGCAACAGCAGCCGCTCCTGCCGACAGTGCAGCAATTGCCAAGACCGACAGCGCAGCCGCAGTGGAGGCTAAGCCTGCAAAGGTGGCTGCACGTCCGCTTGCCGAGCTTCTGTGGAGCGCAGGCCAGATGGGCGGTCCGGTAATCGGAACGGTTGCCGTAACCGACACGGCAGCAGTGAATGCAATTCTCCGCTCAAGCGATGCAGTGAAGATACTTCCTTCGAACTTGAAGGCACGCTGGTCGGTTAAGGCCATCGACGACAAGAACCGCTGGTTCAACCTCGTGGCACTCAAAGCCAACCAGGGACGTCCGGTGCTTGACGGAAGCGTAATCACCGACGCCAGCAGCGACTTCGACAATATGCAGGGTAACGTGGTGTCGATGACAATGAACGACGAAGGTGCACGCCAGTGGGCACGCATCACACAGCAGAACCTCAACAAGTCGATTGCCATCGTGCTCGACGACCATGTATATTCTTATCCTAATGTGAACAGCGTGATTGAGGGCGGTCGCTCGCAAATCACAGGTAACTTCACAGTGGAGGAGGCAAAAGACCTTGCCAACGTGCTCAAGAGCGGTAAGATGGTTGCCCGCGTGAACATCGTGAGCGAGAGCGTTATCGGACCGTCGCTGGGTAAGGAGGCAATCGAGGCAGGTATGTGGTCGTTCGTAGTGGCACTCGTACTCCTTATGGCATTCATGATGCTCACCTACGGTGTAGGACCGGGTCTCATCGCCAACCTCGGACTTATCCTCAACCTCTTCTTCACAATGGGTATTCTTGCCTCAATCCAGGCAGTGCTCACATTGCCGGGTATTGCCGGTATTGTGCTCGCCATGGGTATGGCAGTCGATGCCAACGTGCTTATCTTCGAGCGTTCGAAGGAGGAACTTCGTGCAGGCAAGAACTTGAAGGCAGCCGTAGCCGATGGTTACAAGAACGCATTCTCGGCAATCTTCGACTCTAACTTGACATCAATCATCACAGGTATCATTCTGCTTCTTAACGGTTCGGGCCCAATCAAGGGCTTCGCAACAACGCTTATTATCGGTATCGTATGCTCATTCTTCACAGCCGTGTTCGTAACACGCCTTGTGATGGAGGCTATGCTCAACAAGGGAGTGTTCAAGAACATCACGTTCAACACTTCACTCACACGCCACATGTTTGAGAAGTCGAAGATCAACTTCATCGGCAACCGCAAGAAGGGCTATATGGTAGTGTTTGCTGCAATAGCAGTGGTAGTGGTATTGCTTGGCGTACGTCGCCTCAGCCCGGGTATTGACTTCTCGGGTGGTCGCAACTACATCGTACAATTCGACCATGCAGTGAAGACCGCCGACCTCCAAGCCGACCTTGCACCGCTCTTTGGCGATGCTTCGCTCAGCGTGATTACCATCGACAACGACACCAAGGTGCGTATCTCGACCAACTACAAGATTGAGTCGAACGAAGAGACTATCGACGATGAGATTATGGGCAAGCTCTACGAAGGCTTGAAGAAAGATCTCGGCTCGATGGACTACAAGGACTTCAGCGTGGCAAACGAGAACGTAGGTGTGGTATCGACCGAAAAGGTGGGACCGGCAATTGCAGAGGATATGACCCGCGAAGCTTGCTGGGCAGTGTTCTTCTCGCTCATTGCAATGGCACTCTACATCCTCATCCGCTTCCGCGACGTGGCATTCTCAGTGGGTGCACTTGCAGCCGTAGCGTTCACCGCATTCATCATCATCGGCTTCTACTCGCTCTACGGTCTGTTCCCATTCTCAATGGAGATTGACCAGACGTTTATCGCAGCCATACTGACCGTAATCGGTTATCAGGTTAACGATACCGTGGTGGTATTCGACCGTGTTCGTGAGACACGCACTCTCTATCCGAAGCAAGACCAGATGATAACCTTCAACAACTCGTTGAACAGCACATTGGCACGTACGATCATGACATCAGTCAGCACACTGCTTGTGCTCATCTGTATCTTCGTACTCGGAGGCGAGACAATCCGCAGCTTCACATTTGCAATGTTGCTCGGTGTAATCGTAGGTACATGCTCGTCGCTCTTCGTGGCAGCACCGACCGCCTACATCATTACCCAGCGCCGTGCCAAGAAAGCTGAAGCAAAGAAGGCATAACAAAGAGAGACATCTACCGGCTTAAGGTAGACAGACAATAGCAACAGAGGGCGTATCGGCAGACCGATGCGCCCTCTGTTTTCGGTACTATTTAGATTTATATGGAGTAGGTTTTGGAATTTTTGGTGAAAAAATGCGGTGGTGTGAATGATAATGTGTAATTTTGCACTTTGAACTGAAAAGTCAGGAAAATTTGAATATACGAAACATATATATCATCATATTTGTTGCACTGCTTTCAATGATATCGTGGCAGGAGAAAACGGGGTGTGCGTCGGCGGCTGAATTGCTTTCCGACACATTGCAGCTTTCTTCGTTTGAGCCATCGGATGCCATTGATTCGTTGGGCAATGCAGCAGACACCCTGTCGGCTACGGGGGAGTCG
>CAMFSS010000324.1 GCA_945983195.1 uncultured Prevotellaceae bacterium
GTGGTGGTGCTGGTCGGCGCGCTGCTGGGTCGCAGGCGCTCGACGGGCTCCCGTCCCACAGGCGCGCATCTTCATATCGGGGTGAATAGCATATCGGCTGACGGCTCTGCGCGCGACATCGACCCTGCACTTTATCTCGCCGAGATAGCTGTGAAAGGCAATATCGCACTTCAGGCGCAGTTCAACGGCAAGGACTTGCTGGCGAAGTATAAGCCGGAGCTGCTGGCTGCCAATAACTCCAACCAAAGGCAAAATGATTATACCAATAATCTGGAAAAGCCCGAAGTCGCAGCCGCCTCTGATGCGAAACAGTCGCAACAGGAAGCGATGAAACCTGATGATTGGATGCGCAAGCTCCTTTCCTCGGAGGACAGCGGTGTGGGCATTTCGGGCAGCAATGACCCGATTGTGGATTTCATCGTCCAGGCGTTCTCTATGCTGATGATGCTTGCAGTGAATATCGACCGCAAGAGTGAGGAAGATCAGCGTGAGCGGATTTCGGAGATGGCTTTCTTACGCAACATCGACCTGAAGCCTTTCCTTCCCTCAATGAAGCAGTGTTCGCTGACTCTTGCCGACAACAACCGCTTTGTGCTTGATGCTGACAACGGCACGGTGCAGGTGCATCGCAGCCTCACTGATGACGAGATGCGCCGGCTGTCGGTGACTCTCGGGAACTCGGCTCTTACCAATGAAGCGAAGAAGTTGCGCATCGCGGGAATGGTGAACTCCATTGTGGTCTCTGAACAGGCTTCGCAGAACTTTGAGCAGTGCATGGAGCAGCAACAGTCACGCGACGTGTCGATGCACCGATAATGGACTTTAATGTTAATTTCAAATTTCAAAAGCTATGATTAAATGCAACGTTACCGTACGCGGTACGGTGTCCGAGGAGGGCAGAAACCGCAACAACTATGAGGGCAGACCGTTTTATACCGTCGCTCTCGATGTGGTGATTCCGGCAGACAACGGTATCAACAAGACCGTGAAGGTGAATGTGATTAAGGACGGCTTTGTGCCGCTTTTCGATGCCCCGACAAAGGGGTCGCGTGTGGAAATCTCCGGCGCGATGCTGATACGCCGCCGCAACAATGAGTTTGTCTTTCAGATTCAGGCTGATGACTGGAAGCTCGACGGTGTGGCTGCCGATGATGCCGTTTCGGGCACGATGGAGTTCCGCGGCAAGGTGGGAAAGCGCATCGAGGAGCGTTCCGACAAGCGCGGAAAGCCTTATCTCCGCTTCTCGGCGTTCTCGGCTGAGAAGGTGAACGACAGCTTTGAATACACCTGGGTGAATTTCCTCCAGTTTGATGCTGCCGCTCCCGATTGGCTCAAGACGGGAGTGCGCATTGAGGCTGAAGGCACCCTCGACATCAACCTCTACAATGATGTACTGGGTCTGGGCTGCCGTGTCTCGTCGCTGAAAGAATATGTCGCACCTAATCCGTAAAGGCTATGGCACAGACGAACTACAACAATGACGGGCTGAGCGCAGAGTACAAGGCGTTGAACACCTTTTCCGACCTGATTATACAGAAAATCGAGGCTCTAAGTTCTTCCGACAACTGGCAGCAGCCGTGGTTCACCGAGGGCAGCCTCTCGTGGCCCAAGAACACTTCGGGACGTCCCTACAACGGGCAGAACGCACTGATGCTGA
Organism: uncultured Prevotellaceae bacterium; assembly: GCA_945983195.1. Classification (GTDB taxonomy): domain Bacteria; phylum Bacteroidota; class Bacteroidia; order Bacteroidales; family Muribaculaceae; genus CALZFJ01. The sequence goes on from CAMFSS010000324.1 coordinate 1,658, forward strand.
CGCTCCACTGCGAGAAGGAGGGCTACAAGATACCGCGTTTCTGCACTTTCGACGCCATACAGCGTATGGACGCCGAGAAGAAGGACTTGCCGAAAATCCTTGTGAAAAAGGGCGAGAAGTCGTTCCCGATTTTCCTCACCACGTTCACTTGTGTCAATCGCGACACGAAGGATAAGATTCCGTGGGAAAACTACAAGAAGCTCTCCGATGACGACAAGAAGCAGTATAATGTCTATCCGCGTCAGCACGTCTTCAGGGTGTTTGCCGTCGAGCAGACCAATATGAAGGAGGTGCGTCCGGAACTGTATGCCAAGTTTGAAGCGGAGTGCAAGGGGCGACGTCCCGACGCGGAGGGCGAGCGGTTTGTCTTCGAGCCTCTCGACCGAATGATTCGCGACAAAAGCTGGATTTGCCCCATCAAGCCCACCTACGGAAACGATGCCTATTTCTCAATATCACGCAATGAAATCATCGTGCCGGAGCCTCGACAGTTTGCTGATGGGGAGTCCTTTGCCGGCACCTGCTTCCACGAGATGACGCACTCGCTTGGCACGGAGGAATACTTCGACAGATTGAAACCAACTACTTTTGGCTCTGATATTTACGCGACCGAAGAATTAGTTTCAGAATTGTCAGCGGCTATGGTGTGTATGCGTTATGGAATGACCAAAAATCTGAAGGCCGACTCTGCGTCATATTTGAAATCGTGGCTCGATTCGCTGCACGAATCACCGCAGTTCCTGAAGACGCTGCTTGGCGATGTGAAAAAGTCTTCTGGCTTTATCTGCCGGCATATTGACACGATACAGCAGCAAATCGACGCGGAGCGTGCTGAGAGTGTGGCTGCGAAGATGCCGGCGGTGGCTGAACCTCAGGTCGCCTACTGCGATGCAGTGGCCAGCAAGGGCTATGAGCCTGTTTACTACTCGTCGCTTGCCTATCTGCAGATGCCGTCGGACTGCCGAGAGTTTGAGCGTATGCTTGACAAGGGCGACTATGAGGGTATTCTGCGCGAGGCTTCGGAGTATGACTTTGGCGATGCGCCCGACTTGGAGGAGACTTACAGGTCGCCTACACAGAATCCTGGTGATGACCTGCTTATTGAGGACAGTAATTACGCGGTGGTGTACAATCCGCGCGTAGGCGGCACTTTTGAGGTGTTCCGAAAATATACCGAATCGGAAATCCGCGCCAGCCTCATTCGCTACGGGCTTCCCGACTATCCCACCATGGACGTCCGCAACCTCGAAAGCGATATGCGGCAGGAGCGCCGACAACAGGAAGTCTCCGCCTCTCGTAGCGGTTTTCACAGATAGGTGTAATTTTCCATAATTTTATTTCAGAAGCGATGGCAGCCCCGTGATGGAGCTGCCATCGCTGTTTCTCTCACGCGACCAACTGCCTGCTGAAAAGGTTGGCGTTGCTCTCCACGAGTC
>CAMFSS010000325.1 GCA_945983195.1 uncultured Prevotellaceae bacterium
CCGTGCGCGGGCGCGTTCGACTTCGCTGGATCAGCCATCCCAGAACTTACTGTGACCGACACGGGGGGGACTCTGGTCGACGGCCCGGATGGCGTTGAGGTAGGTACGCAGAACATTTTCCGCACCACCGAGAAACTCAACAAGCCTGTGATTTTTGCAGTGAACCAGCTCGATGGCGAGAAAGCCGATTTCGACAATGTGATACACCAGATGAAAGAGATATTCGGTCCGAGAGTAGTTCAGATTCAGTTCCCCGTGAACTGTGGCGCAGGCTTCAACTCGATGGTCGATGTGCTTCTCATGAAGCTCTACACCTGGGGACCCGATGGCGGAGTGCCCACTATTACCGATATTCCTGCCGAGTTGATGGACAAGGCTAAAGAGCTTAATCAGGCTCTTGTGGAGGCTGCTGCCGAGAACGATGAAACACTCATGGACAAATTCTTCGAGCAAGGCTCACTCACCGAGGACGAAATGCGTGAGGGTATCCGCAAGGGTCTTGTCGACCGCAGCATCTATCCCGTATTCTGCGTGAGCGCGTTGAAGGATATGGGTGTTCGCCGCATGATGGAGTTCCTTGGCAACGTAGTACCGTTTATCGACGAGATGCCCGCACCGAGCACTACTGAAGGTGTAGAGGTGAAGCCCGATGCCAATGGCCCGCTCAGCCTCATGGTGTTCAAGACCACAGTTGAGCCGCACATCGGTGAGGTTTCTTACTTCAAGGTTATGTCGGGAACTCTCAATGCAGGTGCCGACCTTACCAATATGTCGAAGGGCAACCGCGAGCGTCTGGCTCAGATTTACTGCGTGTGCGGTCAAATCAAGACTCCGGTTGACAAGCTCGTTGCCGGTGACATTGGTGCAACAGTGAAGATGAAGGACGTAAAGACCGGCAATACTCTCAACGACAAGGGTTGCGAATACGTATTCGACTTCATTAAATATCCCGAGCCTAAGTACACTCGCGCCATCAAGCCTCAGAATGAGCCTGATGCCGAGAAGCTCAGCGAAATTCTCACCCGTATGCACGGTGAAGACCCGACTTGGGTTATTGAGCAGTCGAAGGAGCTTAAGCAGACTCTTGTGAAGGGTCAGGGTGAGTTCCACTTGCGCACTCTCAAGTGGCGCATTGAGAACAACGAGAAACTGATGGTTAACTTCCAGGAGCCGAAGATTCCTTATCGCGAGACAATCACCAAGGCAGCCCGTGCCGACTATCGCCACAAGAAGCAGTCGGGTGGTGCAGGACAGTTTGGTGAAGTACACTTGATTGTGGAGCCTTACGTAGAGGATATGCCTAAGCCCGATACCTACCGCTTTGGCAACCAGGAGTTCAAGATGAACGTGAAGGATACCCAGGTTATCCCATTGGAGTGGGGTGGCAAGCTGGTAGTTCACAACTGTATCGTGGGTGGCGCCATTGACGCACGCTTCATTCCTGCAATCGTGAAGGGAATCATGGACCGCATGGAGCAGGGCCCGCTTACAGGTTCATACGCCCGCGACGTTCAGGTATGTATCTACGATGGAAAGATGCACCCGGTTGACTCAAATGAAATCTCGTTCCGTCTTGCCGGACGCCATGCATTCAGCACCGCCTTCAAGGCAGCCAACCCGAAGATTCTTGAGCCTGTGTACGATGTAGAGGTACTCGTGCCGAGCGACAAGATGGGTGACGTGATGAGCGACCTCCAGTCGCGCCGTGCCATTATCATGGGTATGGACAGCGAGAAGGGATTTGAGAAGATTACAGCCAAAGTGCCTTTGAAGGAAATGGCATCGTACTCAACTGCACTCAGTTCAATCACCGGCGGACGCTCGTCGTTCACTATGCGCTTTGCAAGCTACGAGCTTGTTCCCGGCGATGTTCAGGAGAAGCTTCTCAAGGCTTACGAGGAATCGAATGCCGAGGAAGAGTAGTATTACAAAATTTGACACAGAAATATCATTTTATAGATGGGAAGCCTTGTTTCGGGCTTCCCATTTTTTAGTTGTTGTGTGATATTTGGATGCTGAATACGGCGATTACGCATTGTTGATTAAGTCTGTGTTGTGTGTAGATGGAATGAGAACGGGTGATGCAATTGTAGAGTGTTAAAATGCCGTAGTTGGAGTGGCGGTGGGGGAGTGTGACGTGAAAAAACGCAGATTTGCAAAAAAAGTAGCGAAAATAGTTTGGAATTTCACATTAATTTGTTAATTTTGTGCCGTAATGATAATGAAATAGCTGATAATGCACTTGCTTTTCGAACAAAACAGCCATTGGTTATGTTGTTTCAATAAAGTGAATGCATATTAAAAACATTAAAGAATTATGAAGAAATCGACCATTTGGTTATTGACAATCGTTATGGCATGTGCTTTCTTAGGCCTTATCTATGTGCAGATTATGTACATGGAGAACATGGTGAAGATGCGCAATGAGCAGTTCTCGGAGGTGGTTAAGCGCAGCCTTTATGGCGTTTCGACTACCCTTGAGCAGGACGAGACCAAATATTTTCTTGAGGAAGACATAGCCGATGTGGAATCGTCGTTCTATAGCGACCTTCCCAATGGGCAGCAACACCGCAGCTTCGAATATTCGGTGCCATCGCCCGACGGCAATTCCAGCCTCAAAATAAAGGGTAACTGGAGCACCATAAAGGTGGAGGGCGAGGAAGGAAAAGGCAACGGCAACTTCCGCGACCGCTACCAGAGCATGCAGGAGATTCTGAAAGGACAATATCTATATCAGAAAGGTCTGCTCAATGAGGTTATTCTCAACATACTCAGCAAGTCGAGCAATCGCCCTATCGAGGAGCGTGCCGATTCGGCACTCGTACGCACTTATCTGCGCTCCGAACTTGAAAACAACGGGCTTGCATTGCCGTTTGAGTTTGCCGTGGTGAGCCGTAATGGCAACGTGGTGTATCACTCGGCAGGCTTCACTCCCGACCCTGACGGCCGTGACACCTATTCGCAGGTGATTTTCCCGAATGACCCGGTGAACAAAATCAATTATCTGAAGGTGATGTTCCCCACCAAGGGTGATTACATCTTCTCATCAATCAAGTTCATGATACCGTCGTTTGTGCTGTCGTTC
>CAMFSS010000326.1 GCA_945983195.1 uncultured Prevotellaceae bacterium
GCCCTCAAACGCAGCTGCACGCTATACGGGATGGAGCATGACCAGCTCTATGCCACTATGCCGAAATATGTGATACGCATGGCCGGCGAAGCTGCCCGTCCGGGCTGGATTGCCAATGTGAATCCGCTTGTGGTGGTGCTCGGAGTGGGATTCATCACCAAGCTTATGGCACGCCGCTCGGCAATCACGTCGATCACCATAGGAATGTTCCTCATTCCGCTGTCGGCAATGCTCATGGCGTGCGGCAACCTCTTTGAGGGCGAATTGATAGCAGGAATGTCGAATATCACGCTCATGATGATAGTGGGAATCGTGTTCCAGGCACTTGCCGAGTGCTTCATATCGCCGCGCTATCTCGAATATTTCTCGCTTCAGGCTCCAAAGGGCGAGGAGGGGCTGTATCTTGGGTTCAGCCACTTGGATTCGTTCCTTTCGTCGATATTAGGATTCGGTATTTCGGGCATTCTGCTCACCAAGTATTGCCCTGATCCGGCACTTTTCGAAAGCCATGAGGCATGGGAGGCAGCAAGCGTCAATGCACACTACATTTGGTACTACTTTGCCGCGATTGGACTCATATCAGCCATTCTGCTGCTTCTTTTTGCGCTTGTCACACGCAAGCTACCTGCTTCGCAGCCGGCACAGCAATAGCACACAGCATTACACTTAACCAAAAGATATAAGGATATAGCACTATGAACAAATTTGATTTTCAGAACCCGGTGAAAATCTACTTTGGCGAAGGCGAAATTGCCTCGATTGCCAAGGAGATTAAGCCCGGAAGCAAAGTGATGATGACCTACGGTGGCGGCTCAATCAAGCGCAATGGCATCTACGACCAGGTGATTGCCGCACTCAAGGATTGCACGGTGGTGGAATTTGGTGGAATTGAAGCCAACCCCGACTACGACACTCTCATTAAGGCAATAGCCCTCGGAAAGGCTGAAAATGTCGATTTCACCCTTGCTGTGGGTGGCGGATCTATTATCGACGGCACTAAATTCATCGTTGCCGGAATGAACTACGACGGCGACCCGTGGGATTTCATCATAGGCAAGGCTCCTGTGCCTGCCGCCAAGCCTTTCGGCACAGTGCTCACGCTGCCTGCCACAGGGTCGGAAATGAACTGCGGCGCAGTGATTTCGCGCCGTGCCACACAGGAGAAATATGCCTTCCACAATGCACAGGGTTTCCCGCGCTTCTCGGTGCTCGACCCGACGGCTGTCTACAGCCTGCCCAAGCGTCAGGTTGCCAACGGCATTATCGACACCTTCATACACACTACCGAACAGTATCTCACCACGGCCGGTAGCCCGCGTGTGATGGACCGCTTCGCCGAGGGTGTACTTCTCACACTCACCGAAATTGCTCCGCGACTGATTGCCGACGGCGACCGTGCCTATGCCGACTGCGCCGACTTCATGATGGCTGCCACAATGGGGCTTAACGGCTTCCTTTCGATGGGTGTCGATGAGGACTGGGCTACTCACATGATTGGGCATGAGCTTACCGCCCTCCACGGTCTTGACCACGGCGTGACACTCGCCATAGTGTGGGAGGGAACAATGAACATTATGCGTCGTGAGAAGGAGGCTAAGCTGCTGCAATACGCAGCCCGTGTGTGGGGAATCACTGAAGGCACTGCCGATGAGATTATCGACCGTGCAATCAAGGCAACCGACGACTTCTTCCGCTCGCTCGGTGTGCCTACTCGCCTCAGTGAATATGGCATCGGCGAGGCGACGATTGCCGAAATACGCCGCCGCTTCGATGAGCGAAAGTGGAATCTCGGCGAGAACGGCATCGTAACTCCCGAAAAGGCTGAAGCCATTCTCCGCGACCGCCTGTAATCATGGCATGACGTTTGAAAACGCAAAAAAGGCTGACTCCAAAGATTCTGGAATCAGCCTTTTATTATGCTATCAATGAAATATTGTTCTCGTCAAGGGGGCGCGCGGTGGAGTTGTCCGGGGCGCGATTTCCTGTTTGTGTGATTTGGATTTATGCGTTTTTGCCGTGGCAATCCTTGTACTTCTTGCCGCTTCCGCAGGGGCAGGGGTCGTTGCGGCCGATTTTCGGACCTACTCGCAATGGCTGCGTCGGGCGACGCTGCTGGTTGCTGCCCTGCATTGCCGCCTTCTGCTCGGCTGCACCGGGATAGCTCTCGCGGCTCTCGGTGTAGTGCGGCTGGCGGCGAGGCATTTCGCGCGGAGTCTCACTCACTTGTGGCTGCTGCTGACGCTGCTGAGGCTGGTCGTCGGCAGACTGCTGCACAGGAATCTGACCGCGCATAAGCATTGCTATTGCCTTGTTGTTCATAGTGTTGAGCATCGTCTTGAAGAGGTTGAACGACTCCAGTTTGTAGATCAACAAGGGGTCTTTCTGCTCGTAGCTGGCATTCTGTACCGACTGGCGTAGCTGGTCGAGTTCACGCAAGTGCTCTTTCCAAGCCTCGTCGATCGACATGAGCAGGATAGCTTTCTGCCAAGCCTTGGCGATGTTCTTGCACTCTGTGTTGACACTCTCCTCCACATCTACGGTGATGCCAAACACACGCTTGCCGTCGGTGATGGGCACACGCACCATGCCTTTTGCTCCGTGCTGCTCCACAATGCTCTTGAACACCGGCAGAGCCACCTCGGCCATGCGCTCGCCCTTGCGGCGAAGGGCTGCAACGGCTGCCTTATAGAGGCGGTCGACCATTTCTTTGTTGTCGAGGCTGCGGTATTCAGTCTCGGTGAACGGCATGTCGATTGCAAACACGGTGAACACCTTCATGCGGAATTCCTGGTAGTCCTCGGGAGCACCGAAGCACGATACCATATCCTCCACACTGTCGTAGATCATGTTCATTATGTCGATGCCGATGCGCTCTCCCATGAGGGCGTGGTGGCGGCGGGTGTAGATCACGTTACGCTGGGCGTTCATCACGTCGTCGTATTCGAGGAGGTGCTTGCGGATACCGAAGTTGTTCTCCTCCACGCGCTTCTGTGCGTTCTCGATTGAGCGTGTCACCATAGGAGCATCAAATCGCTCACCGTCCAACAATCCGAGGCGGACGCGC
>CAMFSS010000327.1 GCA_945983195.1 uncultured Prevotellaceae bacterium
GCTGCAGACCTTCGCACCCACGCCGCCGGTCGCCGCAGTGCCGTGCGGTCTCAGCCATCCCGCCCCCACCACCCACTCACAGCTGTCGCCCGAGGAGCTGGAGGAGCAGCACATCTATCCTTCCACCATCCGCCTGAGCATAGGCACAGAGCATGTTGATGACATCATCGACGATTTGCGCGAGGCTTTGGACGCCATCTAAGAACAGAGAACAAAGAGAACCAAATAGTAGAACTAAAAGAAAAGAATGATCATGACAAAAATTGCCAAGCAACTCACTGAGCTCATCGGACAGACTCCGCTGTTGGAGCTCAACAGATACTCTTCGGCCAAGAACATCGCCACTCCCATCGTGGCTAAAGTGGAGTTCTTCAACCCGGGAGGAAGTGTGAAAGACCGTATCGCCCTGGCCATGATTGAGGATGCAGAGCAACGTGGGTTGCTCCACCCCGGAGCAACAATCATTGAGCCAACAAGTGGCAACACCGGTGTCGGTTTGGCCTTGGTGGCTGCAGTGAAAGGCTATCATCTGATTCTGACCATGCCAGAGACGATGAGCGTGGAACGCCGTAACTTAGTGAAGGCTTACGGAGCTGAGGTGAAGCTCACCCCCGGTGCAGAAGGAATGTCGGGAGCCATCAAGGCTGCCGAGGCCCTGCGCGATGCCACACCAGGAGCCATCATTCTCCAGCAGTTTGAGAATACCGCCAATCCAGAAAAACACTATCATACCACGGGCAAAGAATTGTGGGAACAGACCGACGGAAAGGTTGACATCTTTGTAGCCGGCGTAGGTACCGGTGGTACGGTTTCCGGTATAGGCCGGAGACTGAAGGAAAACAATCCTAATGTGAAGATTGTTGCTGTCGAGCCAGCCTCCTCGGCAGTCCTCAATGGCCGTCCCTCGGGTCCGCACAAGATTCAAGGCATCGGTGCTGGTTTCATTCCAGCCACCTACGACGGCTCGGTAGTGGACGAGGTTATCGACGTTGAGAACGATGACGCTATCCGTACCGGTCGTGAATTGGCTCGCACCGAGGGACTCCTTGTGGGCATCTCTTCCGGAGCAGCCGTCTATGCCGCCACATTGTTGGCACAGCGTCCGGAAAATGCCGGCAAGACCATCGTTGCACTCCTACCTGACACGGGTGAGCGCTACCTCTCTACGGTGCTCTACGCCTTCGATGAGTACCCGCTCTAATTGTCGCGAGGGTGTGACCTTCTGATGGCACACCCTCACATTTAGAAAAATTGTTAAATATTAGCAATCTGAAAGAAATTGTTTTGGGTGTAATAGACACTCTTATTTTTTTGTGTTATCTTTGCACCAATGGCAATTTCTATGACAAATAACATAGCGAATCTTTTGAAAAGAAGCATCCACCTCCACCTGTTTCAAGTATCGGGTGTGGGGGTGAAAGTTATTGCTGACACATTAACCAATAATAATTATCAGAGCCTCTCGCTAATGTCTGCAAGGACATTGGCGAGAGGTTTTTGCATATACTCATAGTTCAGTAGAGTAGAGAATACAAAACAAACAAAATAACATAATAACAAATTCAACAAAGCAAAATGAGAATTAATCGAACCATGGTAGCTCTCATGGCGATAGTCATGACGATGCTGTGTTCACTGTCTGCTAAGGCTGAAGACGTGATGTACACAATCTTAAATTCTGCCGACAAGACCATGACCTTTTATTATGGAGAAAAGCCTACTGCGGGCGAGAACGAAAAGGTGTATGATGTTGTAGCTAATTACCAACGCCCCGGTTGGTACTGGGATAATAACTCTAACCGTTCAGAAATAACAAAAGTAGTATTTGATAATTCGTTTTCTTCTGCACGACCAACAAAGTGTGAATGTTGGTTTGATGGTTTTAAAAAACTGGAAGAAATTGATGGTTTAGCCAACCTCAATACAGAAGAGGTGATAGAGATGGGAAACATGTTTTCTGGTTGCAACGCACTGAAGTCTATTGACTTAAGTACATTCAACACAGGGAAGGTGGAAAATATGTTTGGAATGTTTTATGGTTGTAAAGCACTCACTACGCTCGACCTGAGTCATTTCAATACAGAAAATCTGAAAGGAATGGGACAAATGTTTTCTAACTGTAATGCGCTCAAATCAATTGATTTAAAGAATTTCAACACTACCAATGTGACAAGTATGAGTTCTCTGTTTTTTAGCTGTATAGCGCTCGAATCTCTTGACTTGAGTTCTTTCAACACTGAAAATGTGACAGATTTCTCATCTGAGTTCAATAATTGTACGAACCTTCAAACCATCTATGTATCAGACAAATTCATTATCTCACCAGGTGTAACAAGTCATGGTTCCATGTTCTTGGGCTGCAATAAGTTGGTTGGAGCTATTAAATATAGTTCAAACTGTACGGATGGTAATTACGCCAATACTGTCAATGGCTATTTTACGTTGAAGGGAACGGTATCCAGACCCAAAAAGGTGTATGCAGAGTTTACTACTGCTGACAAGACATTGACATTTAAGTTTAGTGAGGAGCCTACTTCGACGGAAGGAATAACAATATATAATATTCCCGAAAGCGGGACATCGAAACCTGATTGGTCCACTATAGCCACATCAATAAATAAGGTTGCCTTTGATGACTCATTTGCAGATGTAAATCCTCGTACTTGCCGATATTGGTTTAGCGGATGTAGCAATCTGACAGAAATCAAGGATATTCAAAATCTAAATACATCCATAGTAACAGACATGGCATATATGTTCGATGATTGCAAGAATCTCAAATCAATTGATTTAAAGAATTTCAACACTAATAATGTCTCTGATATGAGTCGTATGTTCTATAATTGCAGCTCACTAACTACACTTGACTTGAGCAATTTCAACACTAATAATGTCTCTAATATGAGTAGTATGTTCTATTATTGCAGTTCACTAACTACACTTAATTTGAACTCTTTCAATACTAATAATGTCTCTGATATGAGTAGTATGTTTCGTTATTGCTTGAAACTGACAACACTTGACTTGAGCAATTTCAACACAGAAAAGGTGA
>CAMFSS010000328.1 GCA_945983195.1 uncultured Prevotellaceae bacterium
ATGCTCTACTTCAAGAGTATTGCCTGGTTTGGGATGTATGGCTTGTGGAGTCACGTCCTCGGTGGCCACATGCATGGTATCGGTCGCATCGACCCTGAGATGTATACTCGCTGGATGCAGTTTGGCGCCATGAGCCCCATCATGCGCACTCACTCCACCAAAGATGCAAAGCTCAAGAAGGAGCCGTGGGTGTTCAATTACGATATTACACTCGTGCTTCGCAACACCGTGCGCCAGCGTTACACCATGGCTCCCTACATCTACTCCATGGCTCGCCGTGCCTACGATGATGCACTTGCGCTTTGCCGCCCGATGTATTACGACTATCCCACAGCCGAAGAGGCTTATCAGTTCCGCAATGAGTATATGTTTGGCGATCAGATGCTTGTTTCGCCCATCACTTCGCCTATGAGAGGCAGCTACTCGGTGCAGCGCACCTGGCTGCCCGAGGGGGAGTGGTTTGAGCTTGCCACCGGCACACTCCTCAAGGGTGGCTGCACAGTGGAGCGCACCTACGCCATCGACGAATATCCTATCTTCGTGAAAGCCGGAGCTGTGCTGCCGTTCTACACCGACAAGGTTCAGAATTTGCAGGGCAACGATGAAGATGTGGTTGTTGCAGTGTTCCCTGGCAATGAGGGTGGACAATTCTCGATGTATGAGGATAATGGCGACGACCAGAAGTATGCCACAGAGTTTGCCACCACAGCACTCACAAGCCGCGTTGAGGGCAATGAACTGACTGTTACCATTGGCGCACGCAAGGGCAGCTACAAGGATATGCCTGCCGCCCGCCGTTTCAGCGTGAAGGTCTACAACCGATTCCTCCCCATTTCAGCCACTGTGAACGGCAAGCCTGCCAAGTGCAGCTATTGCGGTGAGGACTTTGCCGTGATAGTGGAAGTGCCCGTTACCGACTGCTCGGTTGAGAAGGTGGTGAAGCTCACATTTGCCGACACGGCAGTGAGCCTCGACGGAATGAAGGCTCGTGCACACCGCATCGCCAAGGAGATGGAGGCAATGAAGTATCGCAATTCGGGTGTAGTGTTCCAGCAGCCGTTTGGAATACTCGGCAGCGTGAGCGAGGCTCTCGACTATGCCAAGATTGCCGACCAGCCGATGGTGGTGAGCGACTTCATGGCAAGCTACCGCCGTCTGCCCGACTTGCTGAAGGCTCAGAATCAGAACGACGAGCAGACCGAAGCTTTCCTCAAGGCAATCGACTGGAAAAAATAGCCACGGCACGCTCGCGGCATTGGCATAATTTGTGGACGCGTCACATGGTTGATGCGTCCACATTGTTTTTTATGCTGTGATTTTCACCGGGCGTAGGTGCCGGCGCAGGTGGTCGATAACTGCGGCGGCGAGATAGATGGCTGCTGAGAAGGCAATGTAGAATAGGGTGAACTCAATCAGGCTGCTCTCTTTCCACATGCTGAGAGTAAGCGGTCGCACATATTCTATCCAGATGTAGGGATTCTTGTGCAGAAGATAGGCTGCAAATGCGCCCGAAGCAAGCCAATTCACCACTCGCGAGTGGAATTGTAGTGTGCCGAAAGCCACCATCAGCGACACCGATGAGAGAATGATAAGCGGCTGGTTGTAGGCAAATGTGGTGAGGCTCGTGCAGTACACACCCGTCACCGCCGTAGCAAGTGATGCTGCCACATAGCAGCCGAATGATGCAAATCGGAGCTTTCGGTTGCCGCTCAGTGGCACATACTCGCCTATGTATCGGCCCATGAGATACATCATCACGAGTTGGAGTACGGTGTAGCCGTTGGCATTGAAGCGGCCTCCGCATAGCCACCCTGCATACACATTGAATAGCACGAAAGCTGCAAGCATCACTCCGAATTGTCGCTGTGTCAGCATTTTCACGCCGGCATTGAGAATTGGACTGAGCAGGAACAGCCCGAGATAGGCAGGAACGTACCACAGGTCGGTGTGTGTGAACACAAGCCACGATTCGCCCCACTCTGCCCACTGCCACGCACCGCCGGCAGCCACCCGCATGAGCATAATCACGGTGCATATCCCCACGCCATAGAATAGGCACTGCCCTGCAAAGCGCATAAAGCTGCGGAGCGTGAAGCGTATTCCGAAATATCCCGATATGAGTGTGAAGCAGTTTACGCCGATTATGGTGAATGACTCCACGATAAGTCTCCACCAGTCGCGCAGGGCAACGGCGCAAATGTCGCCCGAAGGCTTTGGCAGGTCGAGCGAAGCCCCGTCGAGATGCACGCCAATCACTGCCAGCATAGCCACAATGCGCAGTGCCTCAAAGTTCGATTCACGTTGTTTCATTTCTTCTGTGTAGTCTGTCGCCCCCCCCACATCATTCTGCGGCACAAGCGCAGGCTGAGGAGCGACAGTGTTGCAAACAAAAAAAGGATTCAACCATTATTGCGGTGGTTAAATCCTTTGTGCTGTGGAGCATAGCGGACTCGAACCGCTTACCTCAACACTGCCAGTGTTGCGCTCTACCAGATGAGCTAATACCCCAATTCCTTGCAGCAGCAAATGTGCTGTGCTGATTTGCTTTGCAAAATTAATACTTTTTCCCCATTCTCCAAATTTTTTCTCCCACTTTTTTCCACCCTCCTCAAAAAATATGCGATTTGATGAAAACAGATGCTGAAATAGCATCAAGGACTGCAACTCGCTCTGCGCGAGTGCAGTCCTTGATGTGTATGTATCAGGGTGATGTGTCAGTATAGGTTCTTGATGCTTCCGGCACCCTCGGTAGCATAGTCGATGGCAGCCACTGAGTGGATTTCGGCAGAGTCGAATGTGGGGATTCCAAGGTCGCGCTGTGTGACCAGCAGCGGAATCTCGGTGCAGCCAAGAATAACACCTTCACCGCCTTCTTGCACCAGACGGCTCACAATGCGCTTGTAGCCCTCGCGCGAGTGGTTCACAATGATGTCGTTGCACAGCTCATCGAAAATCACATTGTTGATGTAGTCACGCTCCACAAGCGTCGGCAGCAGCACCACAAGACAAAATTTCTCCTCAAGCATGATCTTAAACAAAACGTACACC
>CAMFSS010000329.1 GCA_945983195.1 uncultured Prevotellaceae bacterium
CTGCTATTCTCAAGTTAATTTGATTTGCAGCCTGAATTCTGTGTATTATAGTGGAATAATTACATTTCCACGCTGGCCTGCGCCGCCGCAACACGTGCAATAGGCACGCGGAATGGGCTACATGACACATAGTTCATTCCAAGCTTGGTGCAGAACTTAACCGATGAAGGCTCACCACCATGCTCGCCGCAGATACCCACTTTGAGTTCGGGCTTGGTTGAACGGCCCTTCTGAGTACCCATAGCTACAAGCTGTCCTACGCCTTCCTGGTCGAGTACCTCGAATGGATCGGTCTTGACGATGCCAATCTCCTTGTAGGTCTTGAGGAACTTAGGAGCATCATCGCGAGAGTAACCGAATGTCATTTGGGTCAAGTCGTTAGTACCGAATGAGAAGAAGTCGGCAACTGTTGCAATCTGGTCGGCAACGAGAGCGGCGCGCGGCACCTCAATCATTGTACCAATCTTATAGGCAACTGTGTCGCCACGCTCTGCAAATACTTGCTGTGCAGTGCGGTTGATGATGTCGGCCTGGAGCTGGAGCTCCTTGATAACACCAACGAGCGGCACCATGATTTCAGGATGCACGTCGATTCCCTTTGCCTTCACGTTGAGAGCAGCCTCAATGATTGCGCGAGCCTGCATTTCAGTGATTTCGGGATATGTGTTGCCGAGACGGCAGCCGCGGTGTCCGAGCATCGGGTTAAACTCCTCAAGTCCGTCGCACACAGCCTTAACTTCCTCAATGGTAAGACCCATTTCCTCTGCAAGCTCCTTCTGAGTAGCAAGCTGATGAGGAACGAACTCATGCAATGGCGGGTCAAGGAGGCGGATTGTCACGCCAAATCCGTCCATAGCCTCAAAGATTCCTTCGAAGTCGGCACGCTGCATCGGGAGAAGCTTGGCAAGTGCTACACGGCGGCCTGCCTCGTCCTTGGCGATAATCATTTCGCGCATTGCCTTGATGCGGTCGCCCTCAAAGAACATGTGCTCTGTGCGGCAAAGTCCGATTCCCTTTGCGCCAAACTTGCGTGCAACCTTTGCATCGCGCGGTGAGTCGGCATTGGTGCGAACATCAACCTTTGTATATTTCTCAGCGAGGTTCATGATGGCTGCAAAGTCGCCCGAAAGCTCTGCATCAACTGTCGATACAAGTCCTTCGTAAACGTCACCTGTGCTGCCATTCAATGAAATCCAGTCGCCTTCCTTGAATGTCTTGCCACCCATCTGCACTGTGCGGGCCTTGTAGTCGACGATGATTTCGCCGGCACCCGATACGCAGCACTTACCCATACCGCGGGCAACTACGGCTGCGTGCGATGTCATACCGCCACGTGCTGTGAGAATTCCCTGTGCTACGCTCATACCGCGAAGATCCTCTGGCGATGTCTCAAGGCGAACCATGATGACTTTGCGCTTGCGCTCTGCCCATGCCTCGGCATCATCAGCGAAGAATACGATTTGACCTGTTGCAGCTCCCGGTGAAGCAGGAAGGCCCTTGGCTACTGTCTTGGCTGCCTTGAGAGCTGTCTTGTCGAATACTGGGTGGAGAAGCTCATCGAGTTTCTGAGGCTCCATGCGTGCAAGCACTGTCTTCTCGTCAATCACACCGGCACGGAGAAGGTCCATGGCAATCTTCACCATTGCAGCTCCCGTGCGCTTTCCGTTACGGGTCTGGAGCAACCAGAGCTTGCCATTCTGAATGGTAAACTCAAGGTCCTGCATATCCTTATAGTGGTCCTCAAGCTTTTGCTGAGTCTCAATAAGCGACTTGGCGCACTCAGGCATCGACTCCTCAAGCGAAGGATACTTCGATGCACGCTCCTCCTCGCTTATGCCCTGAAGCTTAGCCCAGCGGCGCGAGCCTTCCACTGTAATCTGTTGCGGAGTGCGGACACCGGCAACAACGTCCTCGCCCTGTGCGTTGATGAGGTACTCACCGTTGAAGATGTCCTCACCTGTAGCTGCATCGCGGGTGAATGCCACACCTGTAGCCGAAGTGTTACCCATGTTACCGTAAACCATTGCCTGTACGTTAACGGCTGTTCCCCACTCTTCGGGAATCTGGTTCATGCGGCGGTAAAGGATAGCGCGCTCGTTCATCCAGCTGTCGAATACGGCGCAAATTGCACCCCAAAGCTGATCCCATGCGCTCTCAGGGAATTCCTTGCCTGTAGCCTTGAGAACTGCCTCCTTAAAGAGCTTGACGAGTGTCTTGAGGTCTTCAACGTCCAGCTCAGTGTCGAGCTTCACTCCCTTCTTCTCCTTCACTCCGTCCATAACCTCCTCAAATGGATCGATGTCGGTCTTGTTCTTTGGCTTCATGCCGAGAACTACGTCACCATACATCTGCACGAAGCGGCGGTAGCTGTCCCATGCAAAGCGAGGATTGCCCGACTTTGTTGCAAGAGCCTCTACCACACGGTCATTCATACCGAGGTTAAGCACGGTGTCCATCATACCGGGCATCGAAACACGGGCTCCCGAGCGTACAGATACCAAAAGCGGGTTCTCAGAGTCGTCAAACTTGTTGCCTGTGAGGTTCTCGATGTGGGCAATCGACTTCTCCACATCGTCCTTGATGATAGCTACGATGGCATCTTTGCCTTTCTCATTGTATTCAGTACATACTCTCAGATTAATAAATATGCAAAAAAAGTAGAAAAGAAATAATTAACAAAATATTCGGTCATAAATTCAATGCCCTATGGCGAATTTTATGAATTTATGGCATCACAGTTTCTAAAACATGCTTTATAGCATAAACCCAGAACACAAAAAGTGGTGAAGAGTTGCGGCATTACCGCTAATCTTCACCACTTGTCAGTTAAGGGTTAAATTTGCACTGCTGCATTACTCTGCGGCAGCATCCCATGTGCAGTCGATAAATTCAAACTGACCCTGACCTACCACCTTGTAGCGGATAGTTTCAGTTCCGTTGCTGCCGGTGTAAGTACCGAATGTGATAGTGTAAATCACATCAAGTCCTTCAATCGGCGCTGGTGCGGGGGGAATGGCGGCCAGTGGTCCGGGCGGGGCCT
>CAMFSS010000330.1 GCA_945983195.1 uncultured Prevotellaceae bacterium
AGATTTCAGCACCAAGAAGCACACCCTTACAGGCTGGGTTATCGACGACCCCCGCAAGGCATAAATTAAGGGGAGGCGATGCGATTGCACCGTCTCCCCTAAGAATTCATATGCAGCTAAAGTGCCTTTTCCACTCTGTGCGAACCTGCCTTATACTCCTTTGCGCCGTTCTCTCCGGGCAATGTGACTGTGGCTGTAGCGCCTTGCGGAATGGTGAAATTCCATATCCACTTGTCACCCTCATAGTGCCATTCGCTCTTGATGAGTCCGGCAGCCGAATTGTACTCGGCTTTCACGAAGCCCAGCCGCTTGTCGGGGATAGGCTTCATGATGATGTGCTTGAATGCCGGATTTGCAACGTCGGCTTGGATTCCTGCCATAGTTTTCCACATCCATTCGCACACTACACCGTAGGCATAGTGATTGAAGCTGTTCATTCCGCTCGGTCCCATACCCTTGTCGAGCATATAGCTGTTCCAGCGTTCCCAGATGGTGGTGGCACCATTATCTACTGAGTATAGCCAACTTGGGTTCTTGCGCTGTAGGAGCAGCTCGTAGGCAATATCCACCATACCGTTTTCGGTGAGCGTGGGCATAAGTATTGAGGTGCCGAGGAAGCCTGTCTGGAGGCAATTGCCGTGGTCGGCAAAGTTTTGGCGAAGGCGTGCAATCATATTCTCCTTTGCTTTGCCTTCCACAAGACCATTCTTCAATGCGAAGAGAGCCGGAGTCTGCATGGTGTTGAGAATCTCGGTGCGGAAAGTGCCGTCGTCGCAGAGGAAGCGGCTGCGCAGATATTTCTTGGCATTAGCTTCCATAGCGGCATACCGCGCGGCATCACGACCCGAAGCGGCAGCCATGTCGCGCATCATTGCGGCATCAATCGCCCAATAGCTTGCGCTCAGATAGCACCAGTAGTCGTAGGTTTCGGGGCGGATAATCCAGTTGCCGACTTCATCTTGCATTCGCATGGCACCGCTGCACGATTCGAGTGCCTCATAGCTGAGCCAGTCGGCCCACTGGTAGTTGCCATTCTCGCTTACGAGAGCGTGATGGTCGTATTTTGTGTTGTTGATGTGGTTCATGAATTTTTCCATCGACTCCCAGCTCTCGTCGATTATCGAGCGGTCGCCAAACTGCTTCCACACCGTCCATGGCACAATGATTCCGGCATCAGCCCACCCCACACGGCTCATGTCGGTCTCCCATGCGCCATATTGGGCAAGAGGCGCCACACCGGGATAACCGCCAACGGCATTCTGGGTGTCGCGCATGTCGCGAAGCCACTTGTGGAAGAAATTGTTGGTATTGGCAAAGAAGGTGCCTGTTTCGGTAAACACCTGAGTGTCAGCAGTCCAGCCAAGACGCTCATTGCGCTGCGGGCAGTCGGTAGGCACCGAAAGGTAGTTGGAGCGCATACCCCACACAGTGTTGGAGATTAGGCGATTTACAAGCTCATTGCCAGTGGTGATGGTTCCAATCTCCATATCCTTGGTGATTGAAGTGACCGGAACTGATGTGATTTTCTTGATTTTCACCTCGGCAGTGGCTGTAATCGACACGAAGCGGTAGCCGAAGAAGGTGCATTGCGGACGATAAGCCACATAGCCCTTATTTGAGCCGAAGGTGTAGAAAAGCTGCATGCCGATGTCGGGGATTCGCAGGTTGCAGCGATGTACACTGCCCTCCGGACCGTCCATTCCGCGGCTGTGAGCGCCATTGCCGTCATTGAGCAGCTCGGCAGGAAGGCAAGTTAGCTTGGTTCCGGCAGCAGCTTTGAAAAGGAATGATGGTACGGCTGCGCAATTCTGCCCGAAGTCGATGACGAGAGTTTCACTCGGACTGACGGTTATCTCCTGCCCCTTGGCAAACTCCTTTGTGATTATCACCTTGCCGTAGGCATCGGCGGCGGCTCCTGTCACTCCTTTCCACAGATATGCACGCTGTGGCACAAGGGCAAGGTCGTCGCGCATATATATCTCAGCTCCATTGGTGGGGAAGATTCCACCGTTGAACTCAGTGTTCACTTCGGGGGTGGAGAGCAATTCGGGAGTGCTGTAGCCGGGAGCGATACGTGCGGCATACTCCTCTCCGTCGAAGATTGAGGCATGCTTCACCGGACCCGCCACGCCGGCTTTCCACCGGGCAGTGTCGGTGCCGAGCACCTGTGTAGAGCCGTCGGCAAAGGTCAGCTCAAGAACGCCACGGAAAGCCACTTTCTTTCCAATCATGCCGTCATTTCCACCGGGAGTGATAATCTTGTCTGCCCACCAGCCGGGGGTAACTTGCACTGCAAGTACATTCTCAGCTCCGGCAGCGGTGGCGAAAGCGTCGGTAACGTCGTAGGTGAACGACAATTTTGTCTTGCCATAGTGCGTAAAACCGGGCTTCAGCACCTCGTTGCCGATGCTCTTGCCATTCACGTAGAGCTGATACACACCGAGTCCGGCAGTCATCCAGCGAGCCTTCGTCACGCGCTTATCATTCTTCACCGTGGTGAGAAACCAGCTTGCGCCATCGGCAGCACGCTCATTCTTGCCCTCAATTCTACCGGTGACGACGGGTGCATTGGCAGCCGAAATCCACACCGAGCTGTTCCAGTGCGCATCATCGAGTGCGGCAATGCGCTTGCCCGATGCCGCAGTGACTGAAAATGCATTGATTGCTGCCGCAAGAGCTACAGCAGCAACCGACAATATGGTTCTGTTCATAGTAGAGTTATGTTAGTTTTTAATATTTTCGAGAGTCCTGTTATATATGGCGTTGCAAACATACTGCTTTTGTCGCACAATATCAAATCTTTTTCTTTATAAATTGTTGTAAAGAGGATTGCCGGGGTATTTGTGGATTATGTTTCAAAATAATTGAGAATGAAGGGAACAATTTGGGGAAATAATATGTATCTTTGTAGAAGATAGGCTGCATCTCGGCATATTCACTCAAGCAAGCTTGGCGCTTCTGCTCTCGATTTGCACTACCTTTGTAGAAGATAGGCTGCATCTCGGCATATTCGCTCAAGCAAGTTTGG
>CAMFSS010000331.1 GCA_945983195.1 uncultured Prevotellaceae bacterium
GCTCAGGAACTTATAAATAAAGTTAAATCAAAGTGTTGCGGAATTAAGGATATAAATAATTATAATTTAGCTATAATGCATTAATTGTTACAAAAGTACACACTTTTAGTCACATAACAATCTTTCAGTCTGTTATTTTTAGCAAAAATTAGTAGTATCAAAGCTATTGTGTTATTCCAAGAAGATTTATTTCGGGCAAACACAGTTGAAATTATCAAGTTTTTGCCCGAAACGAATCATAGTTTAGTCCTTTTTTTGGTGCGGAGGGGGCTGGTGGGGAATTGTGAGATATGGTTATTGCGCGATTGGAGCGGGGTGGGAGAAAATATACTCATGAAATAACTATAATGGATATTGAATGTGTGAAACTATTCCTTTTAATGCCTATTAATGTAATAATTTTCTATATTTAAGTGATACTATTGGAATGAAAGACTATTAGATGTAAATTTGCAATCGAAAAGAATAAACTACAAAGCAAACGATTAAAGAAAGGAGAAAGCTATGGCACAGATTGCAAGCACACTTACTGAATTAGTGGGAAAGACACCGCTGCTTGAATTAGGAAAATTTTCAAAAGAACATGGACTTGACACACCCATTGTGGCGAAAGTGGAGTATTTCAATCCCGGAGGCTCGGTGACAGACCGCATCGCACTTGCCATGATAGAAGCCGCAGAACAGAAGGGCATATTGAAGCCCGGAGCAACCATAATAGAACCTACATCGGGAAATACAGGAGTGGGACTTGCGCTTGTCAGCGCGGTGAAGGGCTACCACTTGATTCTCACCATGCCTGAGACTATGAGCGTGGAGCGCCGCAACCTTGTGAAAGCCTATGGAGCCGAGGTGCGCCTCACTCCTGGCAAGGACGGAATGAAAGGAGCTATCAAGGCTGCCGAGGAGCTGCGCGACAGCATTCCAGGCGCGGTGATTCTTCAGCAGTTTGAGAACGGAGCCAATCCTGCGAAGCACTACGCTACCACTGGTCCGGAGATTTGGCAGCAGACCGATGGAAAAGTGGATATATTCGTGGCTGGAGTTGGCACAGGAGGCACAGTGAGCGGAGTGGGAAAGTATCTGAAACAGCAGAATCCCGAAGTGAAAATATATGCTGTGGAGCCGTCGACGTCGGCAGTGCTCAATGGCAAGCCGAGCGGAGCGCACAAGATTCAAGGTATTGGAGCGGGATTCATTCCCAAAACCTATGACAGCGCAGTTATTGACGAAGTGATCGACATAGACAGCGACGATGCCATCCGCACATCGCGACAGCTTGCCCGCACCGAAGGACTCCTTGTGGGAATATCCTCTGGAGCAGCCGTGGCAGGAGCCTTGGAGATTGCCAAGCGCCCGGAGAACAAGGGCAAGAAGATTGTGGCACTGCTGCCCGACACAGGAGAACGCTACCTGACGACTGTGCTCTACGACTTCGAGAATTATCCGCTGTAACGCCCACAGCACCCGGACAGCTCCGTGCTGTCCGGGTGACAAGAAAAAAACGTATGCCGTCGGTAAAAAACGTAACGATGGTATACGCTTTTTTTATAACGCAACAAAATACTATTGTATATCTATACGCATAGAGCAGCAGAGAAGATTCTCCCAAGGGAGTTTCCTTATTCAACAATTTTTTGTAACTTTACGCCGCAGGAGAAAGCCAAAATGGACATTCTCCCCACTACCATACGGTTAAGTATAGGTTTGGAGGACACTGATGATATTGTTGAAGATATTAAACAAGCACTTTTATGACATACGATTTCGACAAACTTGTGGACCGCACAGGAAGCGGTGACATAAAGCACGAAGCCTTGATGCCCCGATGGGGGCGTAGCGACTTGCTGCCACTGTGGGTGGCTGATATGGATTGGGAAACGCCGGCATTCATAACCGATGCGCTCCGCAAACGCCTCGACCATTCACTCTTTGGATATACAGTTGAACCGGAAGACTTCTGGCCAAGCGTAATCGACTGGGTACGCGACCATCATGGCTGGAGCATCGACAGAGATTGGCTCTCGTTTGTGCCCGGCATAGTGCGTGGAATAGGCATAGCAATAAATGTGTTTTGCGACAAGGATGATGCCGTGGTGATACAGCCACCGGTGTATCACCCTTTCCGTCTCACGACTGAAGGAAACGGCAGGCAGTTGGTTAAGAATCCACTGATAGAAAAGCCCGACGGTGGCTATGAGATGGATTTTGACAATCTGACGACCGTGGTTGAGGATTTCAATGCGCAAGGGCGCGGCAAGGTGCGTCTGTTCCTGCTTAGCAATCCACACAATCCTGCCGGAATATGCTGGGACAAGCCTACGCTGACCCGACTGGCTGAATTCTGCAAGGAGCACGGAATCATTGTCATAAGCGATGAAATACACTGCGACCTTGCACTGTGGGGTATTCGTCACATTCCGTTTGCTACGGTAAGCAAGGCGGCAGCCGAGTGCAGCATTACGTTTATGGCTCCCACAAAGACATTCAACATTGCCGGACTGATGTCGTCATTCTCCATCATTCCGAATGAGGACATACGCAACCGTTTCTGCTCATGGCTGCAAGTGAATGAGCTGAATGAGCCGACGCTTTTTGCCCCAATTGCCACCATTGCCGCCTTCCGCAACGGCGAAGAATGGCGCAGGCAGATGCTGCGCTACGTAGAGGGCAACATTGAGTTTCTCACCGAGTTCCTTGCCGAGCACATTCCGCAGATTCGTGCCGTGCGACCTCAGGCATCGTTCTTGGTGTGGCTGGCTTGACGCAGGTTGGGTCTTGAGAACGAAGAGCTGTTAAGGCTTTTTGTCGACAAGGCACATCTTGCACTTAACGACGGAGAAATGTTCTTTGGAGATGAAACCGGTGACATGGAGGAAACAGGAGGCAGAGGTCACGGATTTATGCGCATCAACGTAGGCACACAGCGAAGTGTGCTGCTGCGTGCGTTGAACCAGTTGAAAGATGCTTTAACGTAATCGTTGCCGTGAAAAAATAATGGGGCTGGAGTGTGCAT
>CAMFSS010000332.1 GCA_945983195.1 uncultured Prevotellaceae bacterium
GTGGGGGGGTTGGTTTTGGGGTTGTTTTTTTTTGTTTGTTTTTTTGGGCTATTGGCGGTTTTATTGTCGTTTCTTGCGGCTTGATATGGAGGTGAGTATTTCGTAAGGAATGGTTCCGCGCACTGCTGCAAGTTCCTCCACGGGTATGTGCTGCCCGAAAATCTCCACATGGTCACCAACCTTGCACGGAGCGTCGGTCACGTCGATCATGCACACATCCATGCAGATATTGCCCACGGTGGGACAGCGGTGACCGTTGACCCACATGGCGATGCTTCCGTTGCCAAAATGGCGGTCGATGCCGTCGGCATATCCCACAGGAATAGTGGCAATGCGTGAGTCGCGCTTGAGCACGCCATGGCGTCCGTAGCCTATGGTGGTGCCTGCCTTCCATTCCTTGATGGAGATAATCACGGAATGGAGCGACGAAACCGGGCGCAGGGCGTTTTCAGAGCCGTCGGAGGTGGTAGCGATGCCGTAAAGACCGATTCCCAAACGCACCAGGTCGTGCTGCTGCTCGGGGAAGCGCACAATGCCGGTGGTATTGAGGATGTGACGCTTGATGTGGTGTGTGAATCCGCTTTGCAGAATTTCGCAACACTCGTCGAAGTAGGCAAACTGCTGCTGCGTGTACTCATCTTGTGCCGGCTCGTCGGCTACGCAAAGGTGCGAGAACACCGTTACCGGCTTTATTGCATCTTGGGAGCGCAGCAGTTTCACGAGTTCAGGCAGTTGTTCCTTCACAAAGCCGAGACGGTGCATGCCAGTGTCGAGCTTAATGTGTACGGGATAGTCGGTTATGCCGTATTTTTCAGCTTCACGTATGATTTCCCTGCATGCTTCGAGGCTGAACACCTCCGGCTCAAGCCGATAGGCAAACATTGCCTTATAGTTGACCACACTCGGATTCAGCACCATGATTGGCATGGTGATTCCAGCTTTGCGCAGGTCGACACCCTCGTCGTGCACGGCTACGGCAAGGTAGGCAGCTCCGGCATCTTGCAGCGACTTGGCGAGCTCGTAGGAGCCTGCACCGTAGCCCGAGGCCTTCACCATGCACACGATGCGGCATGGAGGCGTGATGCGCGAGCGGAAGAAGTTGTAGTTGTGCACAATGGCATCGAGGTTCACTTCGAGCACAGTCTGGTGCTGTTTTGCCTCAAGCATGTCGGTGATGCGGCTGAACTTAAATTCAGGTGCGCCCTTCACCAGTATAAGCTCGTTCTCGAAGTCGCTCGGCGACATTTCGGCAAGGAACTCATCGGTGCTTCTGAAAAAGCGTGCATCGGTGTCGAATAGGTAGGAATAATCGCTAATCTCGCTGCCTATGCCAATCATGCGGCTCACATTCTTGTGCGTCAGCAGCTCTGCTACGTGCTCATAGACGGCATCGGTAGGCATCGACTCATGCATCACATCTGATAGAATCACTGTGGTTGAGGTCATTGGCGTGGAGCGACGCGACACGAAGTCGAGGGCAGGAGCGAGCGAATTGAAATCGCTGGTGTAGCTGTCGGCAATCACAAGGCAGTCGTTGACACCCTCAATCACATTGAGCCTCGTACCCACGCGGGTGAGGTGAGCCATGCGTTCGGCGATAGTTTCAGGACTAAGCCCAAGATAGGCTATCACAGCGAGGCAGCACACGGCGTTGCCTATGTCGGCATCGTCGACGAAGGGCAGGTCGAGCTCGGCAGGCACGCCCATATAGGTGTAGGATATGTGCGTGCAGCGGTCGTGCTTGTCGACGTCGGAAATAAAGAGCGCGGCATCAGTGTCGGTGCGCGACCACGAAACGTCTTGGGCAATTGAGGTGATAGGCTCCATTGTGGCTGCTATCACGGCATCGTCGTGATTGTAGACAATGCAGTCGCAGGCGGTGAGCAGGGTGGCTTTCTCCTGCGCTTTTGCAGCTTTCGAAGGGAAACCCTCGCTGTGCTCGCGTCCCAGGCATGTGAATACGCCTATTGTCGGGCGAATCATTGCTTGCAGCGTCGACATTTCGCCCGGCTGAGAAATTCCGGCTTCAATAATGGCAAGCGAAGTGTTCTCGTCGATTTCCCACAGCGACAGGGGCACGCCAATCTTGCTGTTGAAGCTGCGCGGACTGCGCACAATGCGGTAATCGTCTTTCAATAGCTGGTAGAGCCACTCCTTCACCGATGTCTTGCCGCGGCTGCCGGTTATGCCTATCACGGGAATGCGGAACCGGCGGCGGTGGTAGGTGGCAATGGCGTGCAGTGCCGAAAGAGTGTCGTCGACCACAAGGAAATTGGCATCGCCAAGTTCTTGAGGCACGCGGTCGAGGTTGTCGACCACAAAGTTGCGCACACCGCGCTCATAGAGTGAGGCAATATAGCGGTGACCGTCGTTGCTGCCGGTGCGAATGGCAAAAAACAGCGTTTCATCGGGGAAAGTGAGAGAACGCGAGTCGGTGAGCAGATAGCTCACTGTAGACTTGTCGTCGCCAAGAGCCGACGGCTGAATGTGCAGGATTGATGCAATTTCCTTGATAGAGTATTTCATAGCCCAAAACTATATTGTTGGTACTGCGCGGGCAAAAAGCCTGCGTGCAGATAATGCGCTGCAAATTTATTAAAAGAATCTGAATTATTGCATCACTTTGCGGTGATATTTGCCGATATGCGCTTTTTCTTGCAATAAAAAAATATCCGGGGCATCGCTGCAGCGGATATTCACGATTTGTCTTACTAAATAATTAAGTTCCTATTTTTATCTGTATAGTCTTCAATGATATTATATTTCGTAGATGTCAAATGAGTTGCTATTTAGTTTTCTCATAGATGTAGACTTCATGAATCTCGCGTGTGTAGCCTTCGTCGGATAGCGGGCCTTGCGACATTCCGAGCACTATTCGTGTGCCTCGGTTGCTCAGCACAAGCAGGTCGTCGTTGACGGGGTCGATGCACAGCCCCTCAATTTCGCCTGCCAGGCGGAAGTCGGTCATTTCGCGCAGCAATTCCACCCGTCCGGCAGCCGATCCTGCCGCCT
>CAMFSS010000333.1 GCA_945983195.1 uncultured Prevotellaceae bacterium
CCAACCTTTTTTCTTTTCCAGTATCATCTTGTATCTTTTTTTATTTTACTTTCCACTCAAAGCCGTCCTTGGTGTCCTTCACATCGAACCCAATTTCGGCGAGACGGTTGCGGATAAGGTCGCTTGTAGCCCAGTCCTTCTTATGCTTGGCATCACGGCGAATGTCGAGAAGCAGATTGACAGCCTCCTCGTAGGGCTTCAAGTTGACACCGGAGCCGCCTGCACGCTCGTCGACAATGCCGAGAACGTCGAAAAGGAACGTCTTGAACGTGGCTTTCAGCTCATCGAGGTCGGCTTGTGAGATGGTAGCCTTTCCGTCGTTTACGGAGTTGATGGCACGGCAAGCGTCGAAAAGGTGGGCAATGACGATGGGAGTGTTGAGGTCGTCGTTCATAGCCTCCTCGCACTTTTGGGCGAGGCCTTTCACGTCGACTGTCGACGCTTCAGCCGGTTTCAGCTCATTGAGACGCTTCCAGCCGTCCATTATGCGCTCATACGCCTTCTCGGCAGCCTGCAAAGCCTCGTTGGAGAAGTCGACAGTGCCGCGATAGTGAGCCTGGAGAATGAAGAAACGGATTGTCATGGGCGAATATGCCTGCACAAGAGCCTTGTGTGTGCCTGTGAAGAACTCGTCGAGTGTGATGAAGTTGCCCAGCGACTTGCCCATCTTCTGCCCGTTGATGGTAATCATGTTGTTGTGCATCCAGTAGCACACGGCGTCGTGACCTGAGTGGGCTACCGACTGTGCAATCTCGCACTCATGGTGCGGGAACTGGAGGTCCATGCCGCCTCCGTGAATGTCGAACACCTCACCGAGATATTTTTCGCTCATTGTGGAGCACTCGAGATGCCAACCGGGGAAACCTTCGCTCCACGGCGACGGCCAATGCATGATGTGCTCGGGAGCGGCTTTCTTCCAAAGAGCGAAGTCGGCAGGATTGCGCTTTTCAGCCTGGCCGTCGAGCTCACGGGTGGTGTTGAGCAGCTCGGCGATATTGCGTCCCGAGAGTTTTCCATAATGGAAATCGCGGTTGTATTTAGGCACGTCGAAATAGACGGAGCCTTCGCTCTCGTAGGCATATCCGGCATCGAGAATTGCCTTGACATACTCAATCTGCTCGATTATATGGCCTGACGCGTGAGGCTCGATGCTTGGAGGCAGCACATTGAGAGCCTCCATAGCCTTGTGGTAGCGGTTGAGATAGTATTGCACCACTTCCATAGGCTCAAGGTTTTCCAGACGGGCCTTCTTTGCAATCTTGTCCTCGCCTTCGTCGGCATCGTGCTCAAGATGTCCCACATCGGTGATGTTGCGCACATAGCGCACCTTGTAGCCAAGGTGTTGGAGATAGCGGTAAAGGATATCGAAAGTGATTGCGGGGCGTGCATGCCCCAGGTGTGCATCGCCATAGACAGTGGGACCGCACACGTACATGCCCACACGCGGCTCATGGAGCGGCTTGAAGTGCTCCTTGCGGCGAGTGAGTGAATTGTAGATATATAATGGATGATTCATGTCAAAATTGTTTTTGAAATTAATGTTTGAGAGTGATTAGTTGTTGCCCATGAATGGGATAACCGGTGGAGTACCGGCACCATTGTTGCCGGGAACGCGCGGCTTGATTTCGCCAAACACTGCCTCATATTTCTTGATATTGTCCTGAAGGGCAAACATAAGCTGCTTCACATTTTCGGGAGACATGATGATGCGGCTCTGCACCTTCGCCTGGGGCGTGTTTGGCGCAAGACATATCATATCAAGGAAAAATTCAGCCGGGCCGTGTGAAATAACAGCCAAGTTGGCGTATTTTCCTTGAGCCACTTCGGGGGTCAATTCTATCTTAATCTCTTTCTTTTCAGGTTGTGCCATAATAATACGATATGTTTTTATAAGTTTTTTATAATCAGTATGTCAAAATTGTTCTCATTTTGTAAAGTCGTAGTAGTCAACCGACGGATAAGTCACATCGTTGAGATAGACGCGGAGCACCTTGCATGAGTGCAGCTTCCAGACAGCACCGATGTAGAACGATGCGTAGCATTTACGCCAGAAATAAGCCTGCTCGCCCATCATGTTGTGAGCGAGGAAAGCGCGCACGGTGTCGGTGTGCCATGTGTCCTTGTCCATCACCAGATATAGCTGGCGCTTGCCCTCGGTGAACTTCAGCTCGGTAGAGAAGTTGAGGTATTCGCCAGTGCGCCATACGCTTTTCAGCCTCACAGAGTCCATGACAATGCTGTCGGGCCTTGAGGTGTATCTCAGCGAGTCGGTGACAGCCTCGGTGTAACCGCGGGCCTGGATTGGCTGAATGCCATCGGCTACCGGCCCTGTCGGAATGTAGTTGAGCAGCATACGCTGTCCCACGTTCACGGCTACGCTGCACCTGGCTGTGGTGAGCAGTGTGATTTGGCTGTCGTCGCGATGAAGCAGCGTGAAAGAGGCACGCGATGAATCGTCGTAGCCTGAAAAAGTAACCATATCGAAACGGAAGTCGCCGTATTCGTAGGGTTCATCTTCGCTGCAAGCTGCCATTGCCACCAAGAGCACAGCCACTGTCAATGTATATAACAAATTCTTCATTGCATTTGTGCGCGTTAGCAGGTGATTACACAATAATATTCTGCCTGTCGGGCGGTGTGACTATCTGTCCGTCGTTCATGTGAATGATTCGGTCGGTGTCGCCGGCAAGGCTTTCGTCGTGAGTGACGATTACAAAAGTCTGCTGCATTTCGTCGCGGAGGCGGAAGAATAGCCGGTGCAGCTCCTGCTTGTTTTGCGAGTCGAGACTGCCCGAAGGCTCGTCGGCAAGAATTACAGCCGGATTGTTGATTAGTGCACGAGCCACAGCAGCGCGCTGCCGCTCGCCGCCCGAGAGCTGAGAAGGCTTGTTGCCTGCCCGCTCGGTAAGCCCCATGAAATCGAGCAGCTCCATAGCCCTTTTGGTAGCCTCGGTCTGCTTCATGCCACCCAACATAGCCGGGATGGCCACG
>CAMFSS010000334.1 GCA_945983195.1 uncultured Prevotellaceae bacterium
CATAAGTGTGTAGTGCTTCTCCTCTTTGATGCCCAGTCCGCTAAGCAGGGCGGCAGCATCGCTCTCAGCATTCCAGCCTTCCATTTCGGCAAATTTCTCCTCAAGCTCCGATGCGCGTATTCCATCGGCATCCGAGAAATCAGGCTTGGCATAAAGCGCATCCTTCTCCTGCATCACTTCCCATAGTGTGGTATGACCGCGAAGCACAGTTTCCATCACTGTGCACTCGTCAAACTCAAAGTGATCCTGGCTGAGCACCGACATACGCTCGCCCGGTCCCTGGCTCACTGTGCCGTGAGTAGGTGCAAGCTGTCCGCTAAGCATACGCATCAGCGTACTTTTTCCTGCGCCATTTGCACCAATTATACCATAACAGTTTCCCGGAGTGAACTTGAGATTCACATCTTGAAACAATACCCTTTTACCAAATTGAATACCTAAATTGCTTACTGAAATCATTCGTACCTTATCTTATTATCTTTCTTTATATCAACAAACTAACTTTCCAAAGACCGTCGGAAAATGCCCTTGGAAATATTCGACCCAAGCCACACTCAAAGTGTGCCCAGGAATTTTCACTGCAAAGGTACTCATTTTAATTGAATATACCATTACCACACCTACAAAATTTCACAATCAGCGTTTTCAGTACATCAATACATCTAAGCCTCCTTACCCCGGCGGTGTGAGGAGGGAGATGAATTTTATCAGACTACAATAAAAAAATCGGGGTTCCGACTGTGGGAACTCCGATTTTTGGTAGGGATATTCTTATTCAATTAAATTGCTGTGAAGTGTGATGCGGCATCGTGCCACAACAAGCCAAATGTTAATCGTGCCACTCTGCAATTTAGAGAAGCGAAATTGAGCGGTCGAGGAACTTGCTCAGGGCTTCGCCTTTGAGCATTCCGTTGCCAAGCAGTGCAATATCGACGAGCTGCTTTACCTTGTCCTGCTTCGAAGCATAGTCGGCAATCAGCTTGTTCTGCTCCTCACGCACCATGCTTGCATCGTTTTCACGGGCATTAAGTGCGTTGCGGTCGTCTTCGCTAAGCTCTTTGCCGTCTTTACGCTTATCATTGAGAGCAGCAATCTCCTTGTTGATTCCGGCGAGCTTCTCATCAAGCGGCTTGATGGAGTCCTTAAGGTCGCTCTCGGCAGATGCAAGAAGCGTCTTCACAAGCGGGTGCTCGGTGTTGAGCGTAAGAGTGAAACTGTCGGGCATCTCACCGTAGAAACTCATTCCGGGCTGCATAGCCGCCATTTCCTTCATACGGCGCATATACTCGCTCTGGGTGATTACGATAGGACTTGCCTGCGGATTCATTGCCTCAAATGCCACATAGAACTCGCACTTCTCCATTGCAGGAATCTGCGACTTGAATAGGGTAGTGCCTATAGTGCGCTGCAATTCACTGATTTCAGCCTCTTTCTTGTCCTTCGAGGGAATGATATTGTCGATAACATTGCTGTCGACACGCACCAGGCGAGTCTTTTCAAGCTTGTTCTCAAGCAATCCCACAAAGTGTGGATCGAGCTGACCATTCATCATCAGCACACTGTAGCCACGGTCGGTAGCTGCCTTGATGTAGCTGTACTGAGCCTCCTTGTCGGTAGCATAGAGCATCACCACATTGTCGTCCTTGTCGGTCTGGGTGCCCTTCACAAGCTCCTTGTAGTCGTTGAGCTTAAAAAACTTGCCGTCGACGTCTTCAAGGAGGGCAAACTTCATTGCCGACTCACAGAATTTCTCATCGGTGAGCATTCCATACTCAATGAATATCTTTATGTCGTTCCACTTCTCCTCGAAGTTCTTTGCATCGTTCTTTGCAATTTCTTCAAGTCGGGCAGAAACCTTCTTGGTGATATACGATGATATTTTCTTCACGTTGGCATCGCTCTGAAGATAAGAACGCGACACATTCAGCGGAATATCGGGCGAGTCGATTACACCCTGGAGCAACATGAGGAACTCAGGTACAACTCCCTCCACAGAATCTGTTACAAACACCTGGTTGCAGTAGAGCTGAATACGATTCTTGTTGATGTCGAAATTGTTCTTTATTTTCGGGAAATAGAGAATACCGGTGAGCGTGAAAGGATAATCCACATTGAGGTGAATCCAGAACAGCGGATCGTCCTGACCGGGCTGAATTGCACGGTAGAACTTCAAGTAATCCTCATCTTTCAGTTCAGTGGGTTTGCGTGTCCACAAAGGCTCCACATTATTGATTACCTTGTCCTTGTCGGTGTCGACGTATTTTCCGTCTTTCCACTCCTGCTCCTTGCCAAACACCACCGTTACCGGCAGGAATCGGCAATACTTCTTCAGAAGCGTTTCAATGCGTGCCTTGTCGAGGAATTCCTTTTCATCGTCGTCGATGTAAAGAACAATATCTGTTCCGCGAGTGGCCTTTTCGATTTCAGTCATCTCATATTCGGGCGAACCGTCGCACGTCCAGCTAACAGCCTTAGCGCCCTCCTTGTAGGAAAGGGAACGGATTTCCACCTTCTTCGACACCATAAATGCCGAATAGAATCCGAGTCCGAAGTGACCAATTATTGCGTTTGCATTTTCGTTTTTTTTGTTGTGGATGTCGTCTGTTGCAGAGAATTCAATTTGATTGTTGTTTTTGTCAATATCTTCTGCGGTGATTCCGATACCTGAATCGCTGACAGTGAGAGTGCCTTTCTCAGCATCAACAGTTACAGTCACCTTGAGGTCACCAAGCTCTTCCTTATATTCACCGCATGAAGCAAGCGTTTTCAGCTTCTGTGTAGCATCTACGGCATTCGACACAAGCTCACGGAGGAAAATCTCGTGGTCGCTATATAAAAACTTCTTAATAACGGGGAAAATATTCTCGGTAGTTACCCCAATAGAACCTTTTTGCATCATTATATCTTATTTTTTATGTGTTATATTAATGTTATTCAAGCCAACGCCTAAACCACGCCGGCCGTTTTTTGTTCAAGCAAAAAA
>CAMFSS010000335.1 GCA_945983195.1 uncultured Prevotellaceae bacterium
ACCGCACCCGCAAGGACTACATCGCCGACGCCGTCCTGCGCCGCGCCGGCTGGTATGACTACTCCACCCAGAACCAATATGGCGCATACGGAGCAGCAAGTGGTGCTTCAGGAGCCGGAGCAGCAAGCGACAACGGAGCGACAGGAAGAGCGAGCGCAAGCGATGCGCCCAGCAGTGTAGCCGAGCAAACGCCGGTGACAATCGGAGTTTACCGACTGACGATGAAGTCGAACAGCGACAACTTCCGCCAATCGGCAATCCAGGGTATCATGAAGCGCATCAAAGCCAAGGGCGCCAACGTAATAATCTACGAGCCGACGCTCCCCGACGGCAGCACCTTCTTCGGCAGCAAAGTAGTGAACGACCTCACCGCCTTCAAGCACCAGTCCGCCGCCATCATCGCCAACCGCTACGATGATTGCCTAAAAGACGTTGAATCCAAGGTCTATACCCGCGACATCTTCCGCCGCGACTAAGATAATAATAATAATTCCAAAATCGGATATATGAAGAAAGTAATGCTGGTGTTTGGAACCAGGCCGGAGGCGATTAAGATGTGTCCGCTGGTGAAGGAGTTCCAGAAACACCCCGATGAATTTGAGACGATTGTGTGTGTAACCGGTCAGCACCGCGAAATGCTCGACCAGGTGCTGAAAATCTTCGAGGTTACGCCCGACTACGACCTTAACATCATGAAGCAGGGTCAGGATTTGACCGATGTCACTGCGCGTGTGCTGACGGGGCTTCGCGATGTACTGAAGGAGTGCCGCCCCGATGTGGTGCTTGTGCATGGCGACACCACGACCTCGACCGCCGGTGCTCTGGCGGCGTTTTATGCGCAGATTCCTGTTGGCCATGTGGAGGCAGGTCTTCGCACGCACAATATCTACAGTCCGTGGCCTGAGGAGATGAACCGCCAGATTACGGGTCGCATCGCCACCTACAATTTTGCGCCTACGCCGCTCTCGGAGAAGAATCTGCAAGAGGAAAAGGCACATGGCAACATCTATGTCACTGGCAACACGGTCATTGATGCCCTCCACATGGTAGTGGAAAAACTCCGCACAGATGCGGCTCTTGCCAAGGAGCAGGACAAGGTGCTGCTTGATGCGGGATATGATGTGTCGCGCCTTGCCAATGGCAAGAAACTCGTCCTCATCACAGGTCATAGACGAGAGAACTTCGGTGATGGCTTCATCCGCATGGTTACGGCTATGAAAGACCTCTCGGAGAAATACACCGATGTCGATTTCGTCTATCCTATGCACCTCAATCCCAATGTCCGCAAGCCTATCCATGAAGTGTTTGGAGAAGACCTCACACGTCCTAACTTCTTCTTCATTGAGCCGCTGCAATATCTTGAGTTTGTGCACCTTATGAGCAAAGCCGCCATCGTCCTCACCGACTCAGGCGGCATACAGGAAGAAGCTCCGGGCCTTGGCAAGCCGGTGCTCGTGATGCGCGACACCACCGAGCGCCCCGAAGCTCTCGCCAGCGGCACCGTGCACCTCGTAGGCACAGACTACGACAAGATTGTGGGCGAAGTGAGCACGCTCCTCGACGACGCAGCAGCCTACGAGAAGATGTCGAAAGCCGTGAATCCCTACGGTGACGGCCACGCCTGCGACCGCATTGTCCGCGCCCTTAATGGCGAAGCCGTGGAACGCTACGGCTGCTGAAAGCCACACGCAGAACACGCAGAATGATTTTTTGTGAACACGAATCACGCGAATCGGGCGAATCATTGATGCCTTTCGCGAAGAAGCGAAGGATTAAATGATATCTCCTTGATTTTCTGGATTCTGCGGATTCTACGTGAGATATAACAATAACTTTTTTGAAAACAAATTTTTAACAAGAAGATAGATATGATTAATGTGATTGGATTGGGCTACATCGGATTGCCCACAGCCCTTATGATGGCTTCTCACGGAGTAGAAGTGGTTGGAACCGACTATAACAAGAAACTGGTTGATACGCTCAATGCCGGACACACCACCTTCAAGGAGGATGGCCTCGACGAACTGTTCAATGATGCAGTCAAAGCAGGCATCAAGTTTACTACGGAGTTTCAACATACGGATATGTATATCATTTCCGTTCCCACTCCCTATGACAAGTTTTCCAAGAAGGTGGATGCTTGCTATGTGGTAGCTGCCATCAAGGAAGTAATGAAGGTATGTCCCAAAGGTGCAACCGTTGTAGTGGAATCAACTGTAAGTCCCGGTACTATGGACAACTTCGTTCGTCCTGTGGTAGAGGCCAATGGTTTCAAGATTGGTGAAGATCTGCATCTCGTACATGCTCCAGAGCGTATCATTCCCGGCAACATGGTGTATGAGCTCCTGCATAACAACCGCACCATTGGTGCCGACTCTAAGGAAATTGGCGAAAAGGTAAAGGAATACTATGCAAGTTTCTGCCAGGGTGAAATCGTTGTTACTGACATCCGCAGTGCAGAAATGACCAAGGTGGTAGAGAATACTTTCCGTGCCGTGAACATTGCCTTTGCCAACGAGCTCGCACGCATCTGCCGTCATGACAATATGGATGTGTATGAGATTATCCGCATCTGCAACATGCACCCGCGTGTGAACATTCTCCAGCCAGGTCCTGGAGTTGGTGGTCACTGCATCTCTGTTGACCCGTGGTTCTTGGTAGGAGACTATCCTCGTTTGGCCAAGGTGATTGATGAGTCTATGAAGACAAATGACAGCCAGCCGGAGTTCGTTCTCAACCGTATCCATGAGATTATGAAGGAGAATGGCATCACCGACAACCGCCGCGTAGGACTCTACGGCCTCACCTACAAAGAGAATGTGGATGACTATCGCGAGTCGCCTACTCTTCAGATGCTTGAATTGCAGGAGCGTCACCTTGCACGTCCATTGAAGTGCTACGACCCGTTCTTGGAAGACAATAAGATTGCCGAGAACCTTTTCAGCGAATTCGACGAGTTCTTGATGGACA
>CAMFSS010000336.1 GCA_945983195.1 uncultured Prevotellaceae bacterium
GAATAGAGCGCACCCTCAACATTGGCGATGCTATAGCCACTACATCGGTGAAACGCGCTTCAGGTGCATTGGAGCGGGAATACTTCGCATCATCACCCGACTCGGTGATTGTGATTCGCATAGTCAACAAGGGCAATGCGCCCATCGACATAACACTCAGTTTTGATTCACCGCTCCCCCACTCGACCAAGGCAAAAGGCAACACATTGACCGTAGACGGATATGCCGCCTACCACTCCTACCCCGTCTACTACCACGCCGTGCCCGATTCGCTCAAGCACGAATACGACAGCAACCGTGGAATTCATTTCCGGACGCTGATAGCCGCGAAATCGTCGGGCGGACGCATTGCAGCCAAAGCCGGCAAGCTGACAATAAAA
Source organism: uncultured Prevotellaceae bacterium (assembly GCA_945983195.1). Lineage (GTDB taxonomy): Bacteria > Bacteroidota > Bacteroidia > Bacteroidales > Muribaculaceae > CALZFJ01. Next base: position 381 of record CAMFSS010000336.1, read on the forward strand.
GGCGGCAAAGATGCGACGATATACGTAGCCAATGAGACCAGTTTCGCCGGATTCGACAAGAACCCTGCCACTTCGGGCAAGGACTATAAGCTGATGGTGCAGCGCAATGTGGCAAACGCCATGGCAAAAGAGTATCAAAAGCTCAAGAGTGACCATATCGACGACTACAGGCACTATTTCGACCGCGTGTCGCTGGATTTGGGAACTACTGACCCTGCAATAAAGGCATTGCCTACCGACACACAATTGAAGCTATACACCGATTCGCGCCAGACGAACCCCGAACTTGAGGCTCTATACTTCCAGTATGGCCGCTATCTGCTGATTTCGTCATCGCGCACGCCGGGTGTGCCAGCCAATCTGCAAGGACTTTGGAACGAAAAGCTGCTGCCGCCATGGAGCTGCAACTACACCACCAACATCAACCTGGAGGAGAACTATTGGCTTGCCGAAAACACCAAGCTATCGGATCTGCACATTCCGCTGCTCAGCTTCATAGCCAACATTGCCGTGAACGGGCAGAAAACAGCCAAGAGCGTATATGGAATCGACCGCGGCTGGTGCCTCGGCCACAACACCGACATCTGGGCAATGTCATGCCCTGTGGGTCTGCAAGCCGGCGACCCAATGTGGGCATCGTGGAACATGGGAGGAACTTGGCTCGCCTCGCACATCTGGGAACACTATGCCTACACACTCGACAAGGATTTCCTTGCCCGATACTACAAATACCTGAAAGGGGCAGCCGAATTCTGCATTGACTGGCTTGTGGAAAAAGACGGTTATCTCATGACATCGCCCGGCACTTCGCCTGAGAACACGTTTGTGCTACGCCCCGGCGTAGCCATTGCCACATCTTACGGCACCACCTCCGACAACGCCATGATCAGGCAATGCCTGCTCGACGCAATTGCGGCAGCAAAAGTGCTGGAAACGGATGCCAACTTTGCCGAGGAAGCACAGAACACAGTGAAACGGCTTCCTCCCTACAAGAGAGGCGGGCGCGGCAGCTGGATGGTGTGGTGGAACGACTGGGAAGAGAGCGACGTGTATCACCGGCACCAGTCGCACCTCTACGGACTATATCCGGGCAACCACATCAATGTGGACTCAATGCCTGAAATTGCCCGGGCATGCCACCGAACACTGGAACTGCGCGGACCTGAGAGCACCGGCTGGAGCACAGGTTGGAGAGTAAACCTCTATGCACGCCTCAAAGATGCGAAAATGGCTTATTCCACCTATCGCAGACTGCTGAAATACATAAGCCCCGATGAATATGCCGGCGACGATGCCGTGAGAGGCGGCGGTACCTACCCCAACCTTCTTGATGCACATGCACCATTCCAGATCGACGGCAACTTCGGCGGCGCGGCAGGAGTGGCTGAAATGCTGATGCAATCCACACCCGAAAGCATAACTCTGCTTCCGGCTCTGCCCGAGGAATGGCATTCGGGAGCGGTCAAGGGGCTGTGCGCACGCGGAGGCTTCACTCTCGACTTCGCATGGCACAAAGGCACCGTAAAGACGCTGACCCTACATTCTGCCAAAGGAGGCAAGGCATCAATCACACTCAACGGCACGACAATTGAAGTGCTTATGTCGCCGGGCGAAACCCTCACCGTAAAACCGTGACTATGCCACTGACTGATGTCCGGATGATTGACACCGGAAATTAAGTCGTAGTTATCGGTTGTTTCTGATTTCCAATGTGATGTCGATGTACTGACGCTTGCCGGCTATATAGTCGGCATAGAGAGCCTCTTCGTTGCGACCTTTAAGCACACGGCATTTGCCGCACAACTCGCAATTGTGCAGGCACTTCCATGCATCTTGCACGAAGGCAAGACGCTCCTCACGCGTCGATGATTCAATACTCGGAGCTGTCATAATGATAGCGTATCATGATTATGGTTGATACTGCGGTTCGGTCATCAGCCACTCTGCCACGGCAAGTGTCATCACCGTGTCGTCCGTGAACCGGCTTCCTTTTGGAACCAGTTCAAAATCCTCTGTCTTTATGTTGTGCCACTCGCGGGTACTGCCCACGATGTCGCCTATTATTGCTCCTAACATAATTTGTATTTGTCAAAATTAACTTCGTTGATTTTAGGCGCACTCGGCATAGTCTTCAAACATTCTTGATGCTCTGCCCTCGTTTGCATTAAAACTCCAATCTGAAGCCCTTTTGCTTCAGCTCCTCATATTTCGCCTTGTTGAAGCGGAAGAGGAAGGCTTCTTTCTTCTGCGACGGATTTACAGTTTCGTCCGTCTGTTCCAGCATTTCCAGCCGCTTCATCTTGTTGTAGAAGTTACGGCGGTCGAATCGCACGTCCAGTATGGCCTCGTAGAGGTTCTGCAATTCCTTGATGGTAAACTCTTCGGGTAACAGTTCAAAGCCAATGGGTTCAAAGTGTATCTGCTGACGCAATGCCTGTTCAGCTTTTCGGAGTATCTGGTCGTGGTCGAAAGCCAACTGCGGCACTTCGTCCAAAGCAAACCACCGTGCATCAGCAGCGTCATCGCCACCCTTCACTTCCTGCATCCTCACCAAAGCATAGTAGGCAATGGTGA